>CAZNXI010000223.1:0-4002 GCA_964577005.1 uncultured Rheinheimera sp. | reverse complement strand
TGCCGCTGCTTCATGATTAATTCGTGCTGACAGCTGTTCCATTTGATAATCAGCCATGGCAATGGTCGTGGCATTAAAAGTATTGGTTTCAATAATATCGGCGCCCGCCAACAAATACTGGCGGTGGATCTCGGCAATTAACGCCGGCTGGGTTAATACCAGTAAATCGTTATTGCCTTTTAAATCGGTAGGCCAATCGGCAAACTCTGCACCGCGATAGCCTGCCTCATCTAACTGATGTTGCTGGATCATAGTGCCCATAGCGCCATCAAGAATAAAAATACGTTGCTCTAGCTGCGCGCGAAACGCTGCCGGACTGAGTCTTGCTGTTGTCATAAATTATTTCCGGCCAATTTGGTTAATATCAAAAGGCGTTGCTTGGTAAACATAATAGTTTAACCAATTACTGAATAATAAAAAGGCATGGGATTGCCATAACTTTTGCGGCCCTTGCAAAGGATCATTATTACGATAGTAATTCTCGGGGATGCGCGCGGCAATACTGGCAGCCACATCACGTTTATACTCATCATCTAAGGTGCTGAGATCATATTCCGGATGACCGGTAACAAAAATACGGCTGCCACTACTGTTTTGTAGCAGATAAGCACCCGTGGCATCAGCCTCGGCTAACACATGTATATCGGCATGCTCTTGATACTTTTGTTTAGGTACTTGGGCGTAACGTGAATGCGGGACTAAAAACTGATCATCAAAACCACGTACTAATGGGCTTAAGGGTTGCGATACTTGCTGCCAATACACACCGGATAGCTTTTCACCACGGATCTCACGTTGCAAGCCATAATAATGATAGAGGGCGGCATGGGCGGCCCAACACAAAAATAATGTGGAGGTGACGTGCGTATCAGCCCAACGTAAGATCTCACCAAACTGCTGCCAATAAGTGACATCCTCATAATCAACTAAGCCTAACGGCGCGCCCGTGATAATCAAACCATCATATTTTTGCTGTTGCACATCAGAGAAATAGCGATAAAAACAGTTAAGATGACTTTCCGGAGTATGCTTACTCACATGATCATCAATGCGCAGTAACTCGATATCCAATTGCAATGGACTGTTAGCGAGTAAACGTAATAACTGTATCTCCGTGGTAATTTTATTTGGCATTAAGTTTAAAATTGCCACTCTTAACGGCCGGATATCCTGTGAGGCAGCGCGACTCTCCGTCATCACAAATACGTTTTCAGCCGATAAGGCTTCTACCGCAGGTAGCTGATCAATCACTTTTACAGGCATAACATACTCCGAGCATCGTCGATACGCTACTTTGCGTAACAAACCACAAAATGTCAACTTCTATACGTTTAGACGTCCAAAAGGAATGAGCTACCATTATCGGACTCTATGCAAAAAAAGCAATAAAAAAATCCCCGTGTGTCGCAACGCGACAAACACAGGGATTAAATGTATAGATTTTTTTACAGCTAACGTTGAGGTACTGGCTTTGTTTATCAATAGTACCCTAAGTTTTATCTGCGCTCTTAATCTTCTTCTGGCACAGCGATGTCAGCTAATTCTTCGGGATTATCTACCAGTGACTCACCCGGTTTTAATAACAAACGCTCACGCAATGTTTTTTCAATTTCATCAGCTACGGCCTGGTTTTCTGCCAGATACTTCATAGCATTTGCTTTACCCTGGCCAATTTTATTACCTTGGTAAGCATACCAAGCGCCCGCTTTATCCACTAAGTTTTGCTGCACACCTAAGTCAATCAGCTCACCCAATTTATTAATACCCGCGCCATACTGGATAATAAATTCCGCTTGCTTGAAAGGCGGTGCAACCTTGTTTTTTACCACTTTAACCCGAGTTTCATTACCGGTAATTTCATCGCCATCTTTAACCGAGCCAATGCGGCGAATATCTAACCGCACTGACGCGTAGAATTTCAGAGCGTTACCGCCGGTAGTGGTTTCCGGATTACCAAACATCACGCCGATCTTCATACGGATTTGGTTAATAAAGATACAAAGCGTATTTGAACGTTTGATGTTGCCGGTTAATTTACGTAATGCCTGCGACATTAAGCGAGCTTGTAGACCCATATGGCTATCACCCATATCGCCTTCAATTTCCGCTTTTGGCGTTAATGCTGCAACAGAGTCAACCACCACCACATCTACTGCAGCAGAGCGCACTAACATGTCGCATATTTCTAAAGCTTGCTCACCTGTATCAGGCTGCGATACCAATAATTTATCGACATCTACACCCAGTTTTTTCGCGTAAATGGGATCAAGAGCATGCTCAGCATCAATAAAAGCACAGGTCTTACCGGCTTTTTGCGCTTCCGCGATGACCTGTAAGGTTAAAGTCGTTTTACCTGACGATTCAGGGCCATAAATCTCAACAATACGGCCATAAGGTAAACCACCTATACCAAGTGCTATATCCAACCCTAAAGAGCCGGTAGATACCGCATCAATATTTAAGGCTGTGCTATCACCCAGCCGCATAATAGAACCTTTACCAAATTGACGTTCGATTTGGCTTAATGCTGCACTAAGGGCTTTTTGTTTATTGTCGTCCATTTTTTGCTCCGAAAAAGTCGGTCAGGTAGTTAATACCGGATTTGGCACTGTATGAGCATACAGTAGTCGAGTTTTAGGCCTCTGTCAACAGCAAGATGCATTGTTGCAACGCATAATCAATTGCCTGCTGGCGTACTTGTTGGCGATCGCCTGAAAAAAATGCATGCTGGGTAATTACCCGCCCTTGTATAGCGAAACCAAAGCATACCGTACCGACTGGTTTGGCAGCAGAACCACCACCCGGTCCAGCTACCCCTGAAATAGCTACCGCCACCTCTGCGCCAGCAGCCTTCGCCGCGCCTAGCGCCATTTCCCTTACTGTCTCCTCGCTGACCGCACCAAATTGTAATAATGTCGCGCTGCGCACGCCAAGTAGCTGCTGCTTCGCTTTATTACTGTAGGTAATAAATCCACGGTCAACATAAGCAGAACTACCTGCTACCGCCGTGAGCCAATAAGCCAAGCCACCACCAGTACAGGATTCAGCAGTGGTGATACTGCATTTTTTCCGTAATAATAGCTGACCTAACTCGCTGGCAAGCTCAAAACTTGCATTAGCCATTGTCATAGTTAATCCAACAGGAATTAATAAGTACATTATGCCGTCAGACCAGAAACCGGAGCAAGTGTTAAGCGCTCATACGCCGATGATGCAACAGTATTTTGGCTTAAAAAGCCAACATCCCCATATTTTGCTGTTTTATCGGATGGGTGACTTTTACGAATTATTCTTTGACGATGCCAAAAAAGCCGCAGCCTTGCTGGACATTTCATTAACAAAGCGTGGCCAAAGCGCGGGTGAACCTATTCCAATGGCCGGCGTGCCCTACCATGCCGTAGAAGGCTATTTAGCCCGCTTAGTTCAGCTAGGCGAATCAGTCGCAATTTGTGAGCAAGTGGGCGATCCGGCGACCAGTAAAGGCCCTGTTGAACGCAAAGTGGTGCGCATTGTCACGCCAGGCACCGTGACGGATGAAGCGCTATTAAATGAGCGGCAAGATAATTTACTCTGCGCCATTAGCCAAAGCCGGCAACATTTTGGCTTAGCCCAATTGGATCTGAGTAGCGGTCGTTTTTTACTAAATCAGGTCAATAACGCGGACGATTTGGCCGCATTGTTACAGCGCTTAAATCCGGCAGAGCTGCTCTACCCGGAGGATTTTAATCAAAGCGCGCTCACCGAACGCAAGGGCGCGCGTCGCCGCCCTATCTGGGAGTTTGATTTAGCCAGTGCCGAGCGCTTACTCTGCCAGCAGTTTGAAACGCGCGATTTACAGAGCTTTGGCGTAAAAGACGCACCAGTAGCCCTTATGGCGGCCGGTTGTTTAATGCAATATGTTAATGACACCCAACGTGCCCAATTACCACATATCCGCAGTATCGCTTTAGAAAGACCTGAAGATTATATTGTGCTGGATGCCGCCACTCGGCGCAATCTGGA
>CAZNXI010000222.1:0-4026 GCA_964577005.1 uncultured Rheinheimera sp. | reverse complement strand
GCGGTTTATCTTGCCTTAGCGCCTAAAAGCAATGCCGTGTATCAGGCTTTTAACCGCGTTAAGCAACATATTGCACAGCAGCCTGACTATCCTGTGCCACTACACCTACGCAATGCCCCTACCGCTCTGCAAAAACAATTAGGACATGGCGCTGAATACCGTTATGCCCATAATGAACCTGGCGCTTATGCTGCGGGTGAGCGTTATTTGCCCCCTGAAATATGGCATGAGCAGTTTTATCACCCTGTTGAGCGTGGCATGGAAAAACAGCTAGCAGAAAAACTGCGTTATTTACGTCAGTTAGATAGTGACAGCCCCACCAAGCGGCAACCTTAGTACTGGCTTGTTGCAAAACATCCTTGCTATATGCTGCGAGTAGATAAAATCGTGGAAAAGCATTTCAATTTCGCTGCGCACTGGGTAATATTCTGCCCTACTCGATTAATTACCGGCACGACTCCTTTAATCAACGCCAGCAAGCTGTTGCTATGGTTCAAGATAGAGGGGTAGGTTGGTCAAAAGAAGTTATTACTATGTTAGATCCAAAATTTTTACGTGCTGAGCTGGCGCAAACTGCTGAGCGTCTAGCTACCCGTGGCATGACTTTAGATGTGGATACCTTAACCACCTTAGAAGAGCAGCGTCGAGTGTTACAAATGGAAACACAAGAGCTGCAAAACCTGCGTAATACCAAATCAAAGGGGATTGGCCAGGCCAAAGCGCGTGGTGAAGATTTGGCGCCGTTACTGGCAGAAGTGGACGGCTTAGGCGCGCAGTTAGATGCTGCTAAGCAGCGTTTAGATACGGTATTAGCTGAGCTTGATAGCATTGCGCTGACCATTCCCAATTTACCGGATCTGTCGGTGCCGGTAGGTGCTGATGAAACAGAAAATCTTGAAGTTCGCCGTTTTGGTGAACCGACCACCTTTGATTTTGACGTTAAAGATCATGTTGCTCTGGGCGAGGCTTATGCTGAAGGGCTCGATTTTGAGAGCGCGGTAAAATTATCAGGCTCACGTTTTGTGGTGATGAAAGGCCAGATGGCCCGTTTGCACCGTGCGTTAGCGCAATTTATGTTGGATGTGCATACGGAACAGCATGGTTATACCGAGGTCTATGTACCGTATTTGGTCAACCACGATAGTTTATTTGGTACGGGACAACTGCCTAAGTTTAGTGCTGACTTGTTTCATACGAAACCGGCAACCGAAGAAGGACAGGGCATGGCGCTGATTCCTACTGCTGAGGTGCCTGTAACCAATTTAGCGCGTGACAGCATTGTTGATGTAAGCGAGTTACCGTTAAAGTATACCGCGCATACCCCTTGTTTTCGCAGTGAGGCAGGCTCTTATGGCCGTGACACGCGTGGCTTAATCCGCCAGCATCAATTTGATAAAGTGGAATTAGTGCAATTAGTGCACCCAGAGTTATCGATGCAAGCGTTAGAAGCGTTAACAGGTCATGCTGAAAAAATTCTGCAGTTGCTTGGTTTACCGTATCGCGTGATGCTGCTTTGTACCGGCGATATGGGCTTTGGTGCCTGTAAAACCTATGATTTAGAAGTGTGGTTACCGGCCCAAAACACCTATCGTGAAATCTCTTCTTGCTCCAATATGGGCGATTTCCAAGCTCGTCGCATGCAGGCACGTTATCGCCCTGCCGAAGGGAAAAAGCCTGAATTACTGCACACCTTAAATGGTTCAGGTTTAGCGGTAGGCCGCACCTTAGTAGCTATTTTAGAAAACTACCAACAGGCAGATGGCTCGGTCGCTATACCTGCCGTATTGCAGCCCTACATGGGCGGTAAAACCCACTTACGCTAGGCTTTACAAGCATTTAGCCGGTTTAGGTAAACCGGCTAAGCGGGTGGCCTGCTTTGCCGGGCCTTCTGGAAATAACATAAATAAGTATTTACTGTTGCCTTTATCGGGGCCAAATTTTGCTGCCATGGCTTTTACCAGCATGCGGACTGCTGGGGAGGTATTAAACTCCTGATAAAACGCCCTGACAAAAGTAATCACTTCCCAATGCGCTTCCGTCAGCGTTATATTTTCCAGTTCAGCAAAGCGTTCGGCTACTTTGGGCTGCCAGTCTGATAAGTGCTGTAAGTAGCCATGTTTATCTAATGCAAGTTTTACGTCGTCAAGCTGCAGGTAAGGTTGGTTCATTTGCGTTGTTCTACTTATTTGGCATCAGCGCCATAATATGGATTGCGCTGCGCTTGCGCTTAGTCTAACCCATTGTGAAGCACTAATAGGTTCAATATAGGGGGGAAGTGTAATTTGCCGCCACTGCACATCCGTCTCCAGTGCTACTATTTTACCCGGAAAGGGCAGGGTTGCTTCATAGGCTAAAAACACAGCGTCTTGTCGCAACAATAATAGGTCTTCTGAACTGGCTAAAGCGGCTAGCTCGGCAATGTTGGCACTGGGATTAACAAGGTTAAAGAGTTTCATGCTAGCACCGGATAATCTGTTGCGCTTGCGCCAGCTCGGCTTGAATATCGGCATGGCTAGCGACTATAAAGCCTTCTGGTAAAGGCATTGCTGTTAAGCCACGCGCTTGTAATGAAGCTGCGCAGACTATACAGCGCTCGATAGCATAGAGTGCGAATAGCCCAAAGCTTTTTTGAAACGCTTTTAATGGGTAAGGCTGCTCATCCCCCAAACTTAGCAGTTGATACACAGCATCTTCATGAAAAATTACTGTCACTTGGTGTTCAACCGCGGCTAAAGCCAAAATCAGATCCAGCGTTTCACGCGCTTTCGCCTGATTAAAGGGGGAATGGCTTTGGATAATTGCAATATATTGCATCAAAATTGCACCAGTTTTGTGTTCGTTAAACGCATGGCAAACTCCGCCAAACCAGCTGCAGTAAAATAACTTTCTACGTTGGTGGCTATGCCGCGCTTTTCAGCCGCGGTCACACAATAAAGTAAGTCGACTTGCTGTTGTTGACAAAGTTTTGCGAGCATTGCCGCAAGATCAGGCTCATCACTGGGTAAATCAATGGCGTCAGATGCCGCAAAAACGGCATCTTCGTATAAAAATACTTGTTCAATAGCGAAACCTTCAGTGAGGGCTGCGGCTATAAACTGTATGGCACTGGCAAAGCTCTGGTTAGCAAAAGGGCTTTGCGTAAGTAATAAACTAAAGCGGGTCAAGGCTGTTTTCACCTAGCTGTTTTAACATTAAGAGGGTAAAAAAATACCCCGCAGTGCGGGGTATTTTAGCTTGCTTAGCGGTTAGGCGCAAAAATTATGCGCCTTGTAAGCAAATTAATCGTCACCACCCATAATACCTAACAGGCTTAACAAGTGAACAAAGATGTTAAACACATTCAGATACAGTGAAACAGTAGCACGGATATAATTGGTTTCACCGCCATTGATGATACGGCTGGTATCAAACAAAATTAAACCAGACATGATCATAATGATGGCTGCACTAATCGCTAAGCTTAAAGCTGGGATAGCTAAGAAAATATTCGCTAACGAGGCCACCAATGCCACAATAAGACCTACCATTAAAAAACCGCCCATAAAAGAGAAGTCTTTACGGGTAGTTAATACATAGGCTGATAAGCTAAAGAAAATGATTGCTGTACCAGCCAGTGCTTGCATAATCAGGCTAGCGCCTCCAGGTATGCCAGCGTAATAGCTTAGCATTGGGCCTAATGAGGCACCCATTAAGCCGGCAAAACCAAACACCCAGAAGATACCACTGGCTGAGTCGGCTTTTTTATTCACGACAAATAACATGATAAAACCACCGATCATACATACGATAGACGCAAGTGGTGAAATATTCATGGCAACGGCCAGTACTGCGGTGACAGCACTGAATGCGAGTGTTAACCCTAATAAAAAGTAGGTATTACGTAACACCTTGTTGATTTCAACACCCTGACTAAGGGTGCCGATATTACTGGTTTCTCTGTATGACATAATGTTGTCTCCTTATACCGAGTTTTCTAGATTATTGACCGCATCATACTGATAAAGTTCCTATGACTCCAGTGTTATA
>CAZNXI010000221.1:0-4050 GCA_964577005.1 uncultured Rheinheimera sp. | reverse complement strand
GCAGCAGCTGCCACATTCACCTCTTACTTAGCCTCAGTGTTGATTTTTGGCCATGACAAAGAGCTTTATTTATCTATAAAACATCTTATCAATCCAAGATAAGGTTTAGATAATAAATTAAAATCATCTAAATCAATGGTTTATGTTTTCAATATTAGCGAGAAATTGCTAAGTGTTCGATAAGCGACACTTGCATTGCCTGCCGTTATAGTTTGTGGGTCTGTAGCAAATACCGCAGCACAGGTCAGACTTAACTATAAAATTAGATGCAGGGATACTCCATGAACAAGCATGTCTTCTCACGAATTTATCAAGCAAGCGCAGTATTGCCGCTACTAGTAAGTACCACGTTACTGGCGGCAGATACGGTTAATGCGGCTAATAGCCCCGTTACTACATTGTCAGCTGAGGTACAGCTTACACCTTGCTATGCCAACAACTTACCAGAACGTTTGCTCTGCGGTACCTTACAGCAACCCCTTGCTAAAGGTACTGACTCAGGAAAAGAAACCATCAATATTCACTTTGCGATTATTCCTGCCATCAAACCGCTTCACCCAACAGAAGCAGTATTAGCTTTTGCTGGAGGACCAGGGCAGTCTGCCTTTGATGCCGCAGCGGTCTTTGCTAATGCCTTACGCTATGCCAGAGAAAGCCGCGATATTTTATTGGTGGATCAGCGCGGTACTGGTAAATCTGGCTTATTACAATGTGCAGGCATGGATTTAGTCGCGCAATTTGCTTTTGATGAAAGCACCGAGGATATGTTGGCTCTGGCTAAAACGGATACTGAGGCCTGTCAGCAACAATTGCAGGTTGATTTGAGCCATTACACGACTGTGGCAGCGGCCAGTGACTTTGAAGCGGTTAGGTTGGCATTGGGATATCAGAAGTTACATCTATATGGCGGCTCTTATGGCACACGGATGGCACAGGAATATATGCGGCAGTACCCTAATGCAGTGTTAACGGCTACGCTTGACGGTGTTGTGCCCTTTAATCAGAGCTTTGGTGCTTTAGGGGCCGCATCGGATGCTTCGCTGGATGCCTTGTATACGTATTGTGAGGCGTCTGCAGTGTGTAGCCAAAAATTTCTCACTGCCCGGCAACAACTACAGCAGCTTAACGAACAATTATTGCAAGCACCTGTCAAAACCAAAGTTCGTCACCCCCGCACTTTTGCACTTATTGATTTAACCTTAACCCATGCCAAATTACAGCAAGCCATTCGTTTTGCGTTGTACAGCAATAGCAGTCGAGCGCTATTACCCTATGCAATTGAACAAGCCTTAAATGGTGAATACAGCCCGCTAGTAGGATTAATGCTGTCGCAGGATATCGCCCAAAATCTTTCAATAGGAGTCAATTTTGCGGTGGTTTGTGCCGAAGACGTGCCCTTTTGGACAGCAGCTAGCCGTGCTGAATTTACTAAAAGTCCCTTAGGCCGAACTTGGATGGAAAGTGCTGAAGCCAGCTGTGCGGTATGGCAACCATCTGCTGTAACGGCAGACTTCATCAAGCCACTACAAACGGCTACACCAGTATTATTACTTTCTGGTGGACTCGATCCAGTTACGCCACCTGCTTGGGCCGAGCTTGCTATGGCGAAGATGAGCAATGCTCGCCATTTAATCGCGCCACATGCTACCCATATCGTCGCCTCACAAAGTTGTGCACCAAAATTAATTAGTCAGTTTATTGAAAAACAATCGGCAAGCGAATTGGATAGCGGTTGTTTAGATCTGGAGCTGCGTAAACCCTTTATCACTAACGCCAATGGTGCGGCGCTGTTAACCGTGGATCAGGAGTAACACATGATAACCGTAAATGATTTACATAAAACTATTGGCCAAGTTAAAGCACTGAATGGCCTGAGCTTTCAGGCTGAAAATGGCACTATCACCGGGTTGCTTGGGCCTAACGGCGCCGGTAAAACCACCTGTTTACGTACCTTATTGGGATTGCTTAAGGCCGACAGTGGTAATGCTAGCATCGATGGCTTCGATATTACGCGGCAAACATTGCAAGCACGCCAGCAAATCGGACTGTTTCCCGATCCATTTGGCTTATATGAGCGACTGACGCCGCGTGAATATGTGCAGTTCTTTGCCGAGTTAAACGGTATGTCGACCCAAGCCGCACGAGTTGCTACCGCGGAGGTATTGCAACAACTGCGAATGGATGAGATTGCCGATAGACGCTGCCAAGGTTTTTCGCAGGGGCAACGGATGAAAACCGCCTTGGCTCAAGCCATAGTGCATAAGCCAACCAATATTGTGCTGGATGAACCGACAAGAGGTTTGGACGTAATGAGCACCCGAGTGCTGCGCGAGCTGTTATTAACGTTAAAACAGCAGGGGCATTGTGTGCTGTTTTCTAGCCACGTGATGCAAGAGGTTGCCGCCTTGTGCGATCAAGTGGTGGTTATGGCAAAAGGGCGGGTGGTAGCGCAAGGCTCACCGGCAGAATTATGTGAGCGCACGGGTAAAACTAGCCTTGAAGACGCTTTTATCACTTTAATTGGAACGGATGAAGGGATTGCAGCATGATCAGATTATTTAACACCTTATTTCGCAGAGAATTATTGGATGCCAGCCGAGATAAACGTTCTGTTATGGCCGGTCTTTATTATGCGCTGGGTACGCCAATCCTGATGTGCTTTTTGTTTTCCGTGTTACTGAAGCAATTGAGCTCTACAGACGAATTACTGATTACTATTGATAACGCTGATGCAGCACCTGCCTTGGTACAATATTTAGCGAATAAAGATATCCGTCATGGAGAAGGGCCTGAGGTTAAAGCCATTCGTTTACAGATTAACGACGATTTTCAACAGCAAATGCACCAAGGTCGACCTGCGGTGGTGACAATTGATACCGACCGCTCAGACGATCGTTTGCAATCTGCTGTTCGCCGTTTGGAGCGCACGCTGGGCCAGTACAGCAATGAAGTGGCCAATCTACGATTGCTGGCGCGGGGTATTGATCCTAATTTACTGCAGGCGGTTGATGTCCAAATCCAGGATCAAGCAACACCGGATTCGCGTGGAGGGATGTTTTTAGGCGTGGCGACCTTGTCGATAATCTTAACACTATTTTATGCTGCAATGAATTTAGCGATTGATACCAGTGCCGGCGAGCGTGAGCGTAATTCGTTAACCCTGTTGTTAAGCCAACCGCTGAGTAGTTTTCAGTTAGTCTTAGCAAAGATTGCTGCAATCAGTTGCTTCTCAATGCTAGCGTTAGTGTTGATCCTGCTGGTCTCTAAGTTTGCTTATGGTATGGTGCCTTGGCAGCAACTGGGCTTTAGCATTAGCCTTAATCCAGATTTTATGCTGTTTGCCTTTGTTGTCGGCTTGCCACTAGCGTTAATGTCGGCCAGTTTACAGGTGTTGGTGTCTTTTATGGCCAAATCCTTTAAAGAAGCGCAAACTTACGTCACGATGGTGCTGTTAGTGCCATTGATGCTGAGCATGGTAACAACTTACAACATTGCTGATGAGTATGTACAGTGGTTACCTATAGCGGCTCAGCAACAGGCTATGATAGCCTTCCTAAAAGGAACTACAATTGCATGGCCTCAGTTAATGGTTGCCAGCGCAATCACCCTACTGATCTTTGCTCTATGTAGCTATGTTAGCAGCCGAATGCTAAAAAGCGAGAAAGTCGTATTTAGTTTGTAATAGCAAAGCGCCCGGTAATTGCCGGGCGCGTTGAAAGCATCTCTGCGGTATTAATGTTCTTGATCTCAGTTTATACTGGCTACTATTCTTTATCGGCCTTTTGATTAGCCATAGGCTGCCATTCAATATATTCCAGCGCCATTTCCGGTGGTTGAAATACTGAAACATAAACTTCATCTGGATTATGCGGATTAAGGTATAAACTCATAAATTGCATAGGAAATTGTGCTTCAACTATGTGAGGGTTGTCCAGATTTGTTAGCGATTGCTGGCGCAAATGGCCCATAAAGCTAAAACTAAATAAGGAATCCCTCCCAAGCAGATTTTGCTGATAAAGCGTACCTGGATTTAATTCTGTTCGCAGCTGA
>CAZNXI010000220.1:0-4075 GCA_964577005.1 uncultured Rheinheimera sp. | reverse complement strand
CTGAGTTTTGATCGGTTAAGCTCGGTGTATTTATCCAATACTAACCACGAAGAAGAGCAGCCTTGCCATCTAAAACTTAAAGATGGCAATGTGCCAATAACGGTAAATTTAGCCAAATTTGCCGAGCCAGCGCAGCGCTACTGCCCTGCAGGTGTGTACGAGATTGTCGAAGAGCAAGACACTGGCCCGCGTTTACAGATTAATGCGCAAAACTGCATTCACTGTAAAACCTGTGATATTAAAGATCCTAGCCAAAATATCACTTGGGTTACCCCGGAAGGCGGCGGTGGCCCAAACTATCCGAATATGTAAGTACTAGCCGAATAGGTAAATGCTGCCCGAATAGCTAAGTACTGCCCGAATAGGTAATTACTAGGCGAGGGATTAGCGTAGCTATGCTACGTTAATCCCAAGCGTAAGTTTTTACGTTTTTTGCGGCAATAAAACTCGCCCTTTTTTGTAGTTTCACGCAACGAGTTAGGCAAATTATCCTCTAGTTTGATGGAGCCATTTTGAAGGGATATCGGGTTTGAACTTTTGCCTTGCTTTGCTGCGAGCAATGTTCGCTACAAACCTCAATTAGCTCAGCTAAGCCTTTTCTGATACAGTAAATATACTTAACACTGCTAAATACCTGTTTTATGACCAAAGCAAATCCGATACTACAGCAGATTAAAAAGCTAGCTCGGCAAAATACCGATATTGGGGCTATTTGGTTGTATGGCTCAAGAGCTCATGGGCGCGAAAGGCCAGATAGCGATTACGATCTCGCTATCGCTTTTAATAACTTCAACTTAGATGTTTTAAATCGATATACCCGCCCGCAATGTGTAGCGCTTGATTGGGCAGCAGCGTTAGATCTTCCAGAAGCAATGCTCTCTATTGTAGATATTAACCAAGCACCTATTTATTTAGCATATCAAATCATTGATAGCGGCCTGCTGCTTTATAGTGATGGCAGCGCTCGGGCATGGCAAGAGATAACACGTATCAATAGCCTATTTGAATACCAGCAGCGAGAGGCAAAGCAATGAATAACAATGAAAACGGCTTGCAACTCTATTTAACCGAAGCAGAAAACCATGTACAAGAATACTGTCAGCAACTTGATGAACTGCGTGCAGATCTTGCGCAAGGCGAACTTCGCCGGCGAGATTATTTGGCTATAGAACGTTTATTACAACTTTTAACAGAATTGAGCATTGGCTTAGCTAAACATTGTTTAAAGAGATACCAGCAACAAGCGTCTGTAGATGCCTATCAGACGTTTTCAAAACTACAGCAACACGACATGATAACCACAGCAGAACTGACAGAATGGCGTCAGATTATTGGTATGCGCAACGCGCTAGTCCACGATTACCTAAACATTGATGTTAATATTGTTCGTTTAATCGTCGCACAAAGCCGCTATAACACACTTGCTGATTTTTGTGGTAAAGCAATAAAACTATTGAAAGAATTAATCTAACATCACTCAAACACTGTTCTGCTCGCACGAACCGCCTCACGGCAATGCGACACCGCGGGCGGTGACATAAAGCTGATACCAATGCTCACGTGTTAACTGCAGCTGAGGGGCGGCGGCGCAAGCGCGAATGCGTTGTAAATTAGTTGAGCCTATTACCGGTTGAATTGCAGCAGGATGGCGCATTAACCAAGCTAACAATATTGCTTCACTGCTAACCTGATAACTGGCCGCCAGTTGCGCGATAAGCTGACTTACCGCCTGCTCTGTGGGCGTTTGCTTAACGGCTTGCGTGCTGTAACGGCCTTGCGCTAGGCTGCCCCAACTTTGCAGCTGAATATTATGCAGTTGGCAATATTCGACGGTGCCGTAACCAAAGTGTTTTTCCGCGCCAGCAGGCATGCCAATTAACACGCTTTCATCCAGCCAATGATGGGCAGCTAAGCTCATTTCCAATTGATTTACCCGCAGTGGTTGCGTCAGGCTGCGCTGCAATAATTGCAATTGTGCCCAGCCCATGTTCGATACGCCGAAATGCCTGACCTTGCCTTGCTGTTGCAATAAATCAAAGGCTGCCGCTACCTCGTCGGCTTGCAGCAAGGGATCGGGCCGGTGTAACAAGAGTAAATCCAGATAGTCGGTGCCAAGGCGGCTTAAGCTGCCGTTTACGGCTTCAATAATGTAGTCTTTGGAACAGTCGTATTGGCCTACTTGATTGGGTTGCGCCAGCTTGATGCCACATTTCGACTGCAACAACATCTGTTCACGCTGTGCCGGAAATTGCTTTAAATAACGACCAAACACCGTTTCGGCTTTGCTAAAAGTATAAATATCGGCATGGTCAAATAGGTTAATACCACTTTGTAAGGCGGTGTCGATAATAGCAAAGGCTTGCTTCTCATCTGCCGCAGCAAGTGGCGCGTTATTCCAACCGCCCCCCAAGCCCATACAGCCCATCACCAAGCGACTGGCTTGCGGTAGAACCGCATTGATAGGTAATAGCGTATTGTTTTTTGACATACTTTTTCGCTTATTTTGTGTTTTGCCTACTGTAACCTAGCAGGCCAGCGAAAACCAATGGCTTTGTGCCCATAACAAGCCTTGCCCTTAACACGCAAGGCACTTACACTATTGCCCCCTGATGATCTAGCCAACATTTAGCAAGGCCACTATGACTGAACCTACCCTAACCCGCTTGAATAAATTTATTAGTGATACCGGTTTTTGCTCTAGACGCGAAGCAGATACCTTTATTGCTAACGGGGATGTTACCGTCAATGGCCAACCGGCACAGATGGGTGTTAAGGTGAGCGAGCAAGATACGGTGCTTGTGAAGGGACAACCACTACGCAGTAAACCGAAACGCGTGTATTTGGCTTATCATAAGCCAGTGGGCATTACCTGTACCACCGAGCGGCATATTCAGGGCAATATCATTGATGCGGTAAAGTATCCAGAGCGCATTTTTCCAATTGGCCGCTTAGATAAACCGTCGGAGGGGCTGATTTTTTTAACCAACGACGGCGATATCGTCAATAAGGTACTGCGGGCTGGCAATGCGCATGAAAAAGAGTACGTGGTCACCGTAAATAAACCCATCACCGAGCAGTTTATCCGCAAGATGAGCCAAGGGGTGCCCATCCTCAATACCGTAACCCTGCCCTGCCAAGTAACGCAGGTATCACGTAATACCTTTAAAATTTTATTAACACAAGGCTTAAATCGGCAAATTCGCCGCATGGCCGAATACTGTGGTTATGAGGTGGTTAAGTTAAAACGCACCCGCATTATGCATATCCGCTTGTCCGAGTTAAAACCCGGTAAATGGCGCTTACTAGACCCCATCGAAATCAAAATGCTAGAGCAGTTGGTGCAGGATTCAAGCAAAACTGCCTTACCAGCAAGCTCACAAGACGATTTTGAAGAATAGTCGACACTGACGATCTCACAGCGCGGCCTTTAGTAAGGCAGCGCTCTGGCTAAAGTGCAATAAGCACTTTAGCCGCTCAAGATGCCCCCCTACACTTTTAAAAATAGCGACTTTATAAATAACGACTATTAAAAATAGCAACTAGCTCTAACTTCAGCCCGCAAGTGTTAACCTAAAAAAACAAACCAATCAAATGATAATGATTATCATTGACTATCGTATTTAATGATCGTAGCATGCCGCTCAATTTAACTAACAGGAGCGTGTTATGAGTATTCCCCGCCTAAGCCTGCTAGCCAGTGCGATTGCCTTGGTATTGAGCCCAACCCTTTTTGCAGAAGCTGTTGAGGAAGAAGCCTACTTAGAAGTGATGGTGGTCACCGGTAATC
The DNA here is from genome assembly GCA_964577005.1 of uncultured Rheinheimera sp. Classification (GTDB taxonomy): domain Bacteria; phylum Pseudomonadota; class Gammaproteobacteria; order Enterobacterales; family Alteromonadaceae; genus Alishewanella. The sequence continues at coordinate 288 of CAZNXI010000220.1, read as the reverse complement.
GGACGGAGCAGCCCTTAAAAGATGTTGCCGGCAGTATTTCGGTGCAAACCGCTGAGGAGTTGGCATTACAGCAAGTTACCGACTATAGCCAACTGTTCCGCTACGATCCCTCTATTCAGGTAACTGGCAGCGTGGGCGGTGCGCAAAACTTTTTAGTGCGCGGCATGGGCGGTAACCGCGTGCTGCTGATTAAAGACGGCATGCGGGTAAACGAAGGCTACGGCGCGAATGGTTTAAACGATATTATCGGCCGTGGTTTTTTAGATACCTCTACCCTAAAACAAGTAG
>CAZNXI010000219.1:0-4107 GCA_964577005.1 uncultured Rheinheimera sp. | reverse complement strand
GGAAAGAAATCATCCCAGTCACATTGGGCTTCGCCATAGTACCAGGTGGGGATGCCAAGCAGTAATAAATCAAAAGTAGCAATATCTTCTTTACTACTTTTTGCAATATCCCGTACCTCGACGAGCTGCTTACCCAGTTCTTTCTGGATCATCTTGGCGATATGCTCGGTGTTACCTGTATCGCTACCAAAAAAAATACCAACTGTTGCCATGTTCTAAGCCTTCTTACCTGGCCAAAGCCTGTTCTAAAAGATATTCAATAAAGTTACTACGTGTCATGTTTGCCGTAGCGGCCGCCTGGTCCAGCTTGTCGCAAAGCTGTTCTGGCACTTTACACTCTATACGTTTTAACCCCTTAACACGATCGCGTTTAATTTGATTACGCTTATTCAGCTTTAACTGTTCGTCCCGTGGCAGTGGGTTGGTTTTGGGTCTGCCAGGGCGTTTTTCCAGCGCAAACAAATCAATCGTTGTGCGATCTGTGGCAATTTTAGCCATTAATCAATCGCCCTTACTCTAAAAAATATTGCACTACCGTTTTAACGATAAACACCATCGGTGATAAAAACAGCACCAACCAAACAAACGCTTGCCCCATTTTCGGTGCCTGACTTTTTTTCAGCACATCCCGAATGGCCAACACAATAAAAAAATACAGTGCGCCCAAACCTAGCCATAATCCTATTGCTTCAAACTGCTCTAAGCTCATTTCTCGGCTCGCTCCAAAAAAAGTGCGCGCATCATAGCATAAAATGCCAAAAAAATTCTGCGCTAGCTCAATAAAAAATCCCGCACCAGCTTGTTAAAGGCCGCTGGCTTCTCGGCATGAAGCCAATGGCCCGTGCCTTGAATCACCTTGGCCTGTGCCTGCGGAAAATACTGCATAATCGCCGCGCGATGCTCTGGCAAAATGTAATCCGATTCACTGCCTTTGATAAATAGCGTAGGCCCGGTAAATTGCCCTGTGACCTCTAAAGCACTAATTAAGTTCGGATATTGTTGATACAAGGCCGCTAAATTAAAGCGCCATTGAAAGCCGTGCTCGGTTTTATCTAAGCTTTTTAGTAAAAACTGTCGAACCCCGGCTTCAGGAATATGCACCGCTAATTGCTGATCGGCTGCGCCACGGCTGGTTAAATTGGCGAGATCAACGTTGTGCAATCCAGCAAAAATACCGTGATGCCGCGCATGGTAGCCAACCGGCGCAATATCGGCTAACACTAAGCGCTCGACCTTATCCGGATAGCGTAATGCATAAGCCATGGCAATTTTGCCGCCCATTGAATGGCCAACGATGGCAAAGGGGCTAATCTGCAAATGCGCTAAGGTTTCCGCCAGATCCTCTGCCATCAGTGCATAATTTATGGCATCGCTATGGCCTGAACGGCCATGGTTGCGCACATCAATATTAATAATTTGAAAATCGTCACTTAAGGCTCTGGCAATACTGCCTAAGTTTTCAAAACTACCAAACAAACCATGGATTAAGACCACCGCTTTGCCAGCACCGCTTAGCTGATAATGTAAAATCATAGTTATCCTGCCTGCTAAATTTGCGCTATTTTAACAAAATTGCTTACTGGCGTCAGTGGCAAAGCCTTTATATAATGAAGCGAATTTGACGTAACGGAATAAAGCTATGAAAACCATTGAAATAGACGACGATTTATACCAATACATCGCGGGCCAGACCCTACAAATAGGCGAAAGCGCTTCCGATATCCTGCGTCGTTTGTTACCCGGAGCGCCAGTAAAAGCCGCGGCAGCCCGTGTTGACGCGCCATCGCCAGTAGCGGCACCTGTTGTGGCTAAGTCGGCAACTAGCACTACTCAGCCCGCAGCAGTCGTAACTGAGTCGGAAGCTAGTAAGGCCGAAGATAAATCGAGTAAAGCCGCCAGCAATGGCAAAAAAGTCGGCAATATTTTCGATTTAGTCACCCCAGCTGATTTGCAAGCTGAGCCGAATATTGTGGGTCGTTTCTTATACCTGTTATCGGTATTAGCGCGGGTTCATAAAAAACAGTTTGAAAAAGTGCTGGAAATTAAAGGTCGTAATCGCTTGTATTTTGGTAACTCTGCCGCAGAATTAAACGAAATGGGCACCAGTACCAATCCGAAACAAATCCCCAATACCGAGTTCTGGGTAATTACCAACTCTAATACCACCCGTAAAAAAATGATGCTTACCGAAACTGCAATAAAACTGGGCTATAGTGCTGAAGATGCGGAACGCATTCGCGATTTACTCTAATTTAAGGAAAAGTTATGTCATTACATCCGCTGGCAGGTCAGCCGGTTCCAAACGAACTTATCCCCAATGTCTGCCGGTTAATGACGGCCTATTACGTACTGGAGCCAGATGTTCATTTACATCCTGAGCAAAAAGTTAGCTTTGGTACCTCAGGCCACCGTGGTAGTGCCTTAAGCTGCTCATTTAACGAACCTCATGTTCTGGCCATTTGTCAGGCGGTTGCTGATTATCGTAAGAAAAATGGCATTACTGGCCCGCTGTTTTTAGGCAAAGATACCCATGCGCTGTCGGAAGCGGCGTTTGCCAGTGCGCTGGAAGTATTGATTGCCAATAATATTCAGGTTTGTATTCAAAAAGGCTTAGGCTACACGCCCACCCCAGTGATCTCGCATGCCATTTTAACTCAAAACCAGGGCGCTACGGGCCAGCTAGCCGATGGTATCGTCATTACGCCATCGCATAACCCGCCCGAAGATGGCGGCATTAAATACAACCCGCCGCATGGTGGCCCAGCCGATACCGATGTTACCAACTGGATTGAACAACGGGCGAATGAACTGCTAGCGAAAGACTTAGAAGGCGTGCGGATGATGCCGTACACCTTAGCCTTACAATCGGGCTACTGTCAGCATATCGATTACATTCAGCACTATGTTGATGATTTAGAAAATGTGATTGATATGGCCGCAATTGCCAAAGCCGGTATTCGGATTGGTGTTGATCCTTTAGGTGGCTCGGGTATTGAGTATTGGCCGCGGATTGCCGAGCGTTACGGTGTTAACATTACCGTGGTGAATGACAAAGTCGACCCGTCTTTCTCCTTTATGTCACTGGATAAAGACGGCAAAATTCGCATGGATTGCTCTTCAGCCTACGCCATGGCGAATCTGATTAAGTTAAAAGATCAGTTTGATATCGCCATTGGTAACGATCCTGATTTTGACCGCCACGGCATCGTCACGCGCAGCGGTGGCCTAATGAACCCCAATCATTACTTGGCGGTAGCGATCAATTATTTGCTGGCTAACCGGCCGCAGTGGGGCGAAAAGCTGGCGATTGGCAAAACGCTGGTCTCTAGCGCGCTGATTGACCGCGTGGTGGCAGCGCAGGGCCGTATTTTAAAAGAAGTACCCGTTGGCTTTAAATGGTTTGTCGATGGCCTTTATCAAGGCGAGATTGCCTTTGGTGGCGAAGAGAGCGCCGGCGCCAGCTTTTTACGGCATAACGGCACGGTATGGTCGACCGATAAAGATGGCTTTATCCTAGGCTTACTCGCGGCCGAAATGCTGGCGAAAACCGGTGTTGATCCTTATCAGCAGTATCAAGCTTTAACCCGTGAGTTAGGTTCGCCGTTGTATCGGCGGTTAGATGCGCCAGCCAGCGCGGCACAAAAAGCGGCATTGAAAAACCTGGATGTGAGCAGCGTTAGCACAAAAACCCTAGCCGGTGATGACATTCTTGCGGTACTAACCAAAGCGCCAGGTAATGATGCCAGCATTGGTGGGGTAAAAGTGGTAACGAAAAACGGTTGGTTTGCGGCACGGCCTTCCGGTACAGAAAATGCTTATAAAATTTATCTAGAGAGTTTTGTCGACCAAGCTCATCTAGAGCAATTGGAACAAGATGCAAAAACCTTTGTCGCTGCTGTCTTTAGTAAGTTGTAAGCACTAACAACATACCGTAATTTCTGTAATTAAATTACGGTATGTTGGGTATTCTTTGCCAAATGAGTGATTTTGAGGTATTGTTTTTGTAATTTTTCTACAAATGTGTTTTAAAGTCGCTATCTGCGCGGAAAAAACTTTAGGATTGGCAATGAAAAAGACCTCAACAGCTAAAACGGCTGCGGCCGTGTC
>CAZNXI010000218.1:0-4130 GCA_964577005.1 uncultured Rheinheimera sp. | reverse complement strand
GGATGCCGGACAGACAAATTTGCCAGGAGCAAATTTGAACAGCTTTAGCTGGCCCGCAGGGCAAACTTCATGGATGAAGTTTGTAACCCCTACAAGGACGTATTTACGGCGTCTTTGTGTGCAATATCGGCTGCAAGCAGCCTGGCGTTTCGATTTAGGCGATCTCTTAGAAGCCTCTGTTTTAAATTACTACCCAGTTAAGGGCGTTGCGCCGATCTCAAATCTGCAGTTAGTCAAGTTTGACTGCACTTCGCCTGAATCGCCAATCCTACTTTAGAACTAGAGGGCTTCCCAAGCTGCTGACAAATAAACGCGCCTGCTTTTGCCAGCGCAGTTAAATCTAAGCCGTGCGAAATGCCAAGCCCCTCTAACAAATACACAACATCCTCAGTGGCAACATTCCCTGACGCACCGGCGGCATAAGGGCAGCCACCCAAACCCGCGACAGCGCTATCAACGACACTAACACCGCGGCTTAGCGCCACGTAAATATTTGTTAACGCCTGACCATAAGTATCATGAAAATGCACCGCGATCTGCGCTAATGGCACAACCGCTAACACAGCATCTAGCATAGCGTTAACACTTTTAGCGGTACCCACACCAATAGTATCGCCAAGCGAAATCTCGTAGCAGCCCATCTCTAACAGAGCCTTGGCTACCTTAGCAACATCAGCAGGGGCAACCTCGCCTTGATAGGGGCAGCCGACTACACAAGAGACATAGCCGCGCACTTTTATGCCATCTGCTTGCGCTGCCGCAATCACAGGCGCAAAGCGTTCTAAGCTCTCTGCTACGGAGCAATTAATATTTTTTTGGCTAAAGGCTTCCGAAGCGGCACCAAAGATAGCGACTTCAGTGGCACCAGCGGCTTTAGCTGCTTCGTAGCCTTTTAAGTTTGGGGTAAGCGCAGCATAGGTCACCTTATCGCCACGGCTAATTCCAGCAAACACCTCGGCAGAGTCGGCCATCTGCGGCACCCACTTGGGTGATACAAAAGCACCGGCTTCAATATACTGATGACCAGCAGCCGTGAGCATATCGATAAGCGCAATTTTGGCCTCAGTGCTTACCGCTTGCTCGTTTTGCAGGCCGTCACGCGGGCCTACTTCTACAATACGCACGCGAGATGGGAAGCTCATGCGTCCTCCGCACTAAAATCAACTAGCTCAGCGCCGTCTTTGACTAAATCGCCGGCCGCATAAAATACCGCTTTTACCACGCCATCTTTTGGCGCTTTAATCGCATATTCCATTTTCATCGCCTCCATAATCACCAGCGTTTCACCGGCTTTGACGCTTTGGTTTTCACCACACAATACGGCGACGATGGTGCCATTCATTGGCGCGGTAAGACTACCAGCGTTATCTGCACCATCAACCACGGTGGCAACTTCGGTTTGATAAACAATGTCATAGCGCTGATGCTTAATAAAAATACTAATAGTGTCCTGATACTGGCTAACCCGCACCTTCATGCGATGCCCAGCAATCACCGCGCTTAGCTCGTCGCCAGCAAGGTTAACGTGGCAATCGAATAGCTGCTGCGCGAGCGTAACGGTCATCTGCTGTTGCTGTTGTGCAATGGTAAGCGCATGCTTAGTTTCGCCCATTTGCAAATCGAGCTTGAGTATTGCGGTTTCGTTCAGCCGCCAACCATGATTAAACTGCCAAGGGCTGTTGGTCGCTTGCGCGAGCTGTTGCGTTTGTTTTTTCGCAACGATAAAAAGTGCCGCCAAAATCAGCGCTTGATTCTCTTGGCTATGCGCAGGAGCAAACAAGCTTTGCTGATGCTTATTAATAAAGTTGGTATCAAGCTCCGCTGTTTTAAACGCTGGGTGCTCAACTAAGCTGGTTAAGAAACCAAGGTTAGTGGTGACTCCGGCAATGCGGTAATCATCTAAAGCGCGTAACATGCGGCTAATGGCACGATCGCGGCTTTCATCCCAGACAATCAGTTTGGCAATCATCGGATCGTAGTAGGGGCTCACCTCATCATGCTCAACCACACCCGTATCTACCCGCACGTTGCGGCTGGCTTCGGGTTGGCGTAAATAGGTCAGTTTGCCGGTAGCGGGTAAAAAGTCATTATCCGGATCTTCTGCATACACCCGCACTTCAATGGCATGGCCATCTAATTGAACTTGCGCTTGTGTCAGTGGCAGTGGCTCGCCTGCCGCGACCAGTAATTGCCACTGCACTAAATCCTGACCCGTGATCATCTCGGTCACCGGATGCTCAACCTGCAAGCGTGTGTTCATTTCCATAAAATAGAAAGAACCGTCTTCATCAAATAAAAACTCAACCGTACCGGCACCACGGTAATCAATGGCTTTAGCGGCTTTTACGGCAGCTTCACCCATGGCTTGGCGCTGCGCTGGGCTAAAACTTGGGGCTGGGGCTTCTTCAATCACTTTTTGATGGCGGCGTTGAATGGAGCAATCCCGCTCGGCTAAGTACACGGCATTGCCGTGGTTGTCAGCAAATACCTGAATTTCAATATGGCGTGGTTTAGTGAGATAACGCTCAAGTAACATTTTATCGTTACCAAAACCGGCTTTGGCTTCACGGCGGGCACTGGCGAGCGCAGCATCAAACTCATCGGCTTGCCATACCACGCGCATACCTTTACCACCGCCGCCATAAGCCGCTTTTAGTAATTGTGGATAGCCAATTTTTGCCGATTCGGCTTTTAACACGGCATCAGCTTGATCGTCACCATGGTAACCCGGTACTAAAGGTACGCCAGCATCGTGCATAATTTTCTTGGCAGCGCTTTTCGAGCCCATGGCCGCAATCGCCGTTACTGGTGGGCCAATAAATACCACGCCAGCGTCTTCACAGGCTTTGGCAAACTCTTCATTCTCGGATAAAAAGCCATAGCCAGGGTGAATGGCCTCAGCGCCGCTTTGTTTGGCAATGGCGAGAATTTTATCGGCACGCAGATAAGAATCCTTGCTGGCAGCGGGGCCAAGTAAAAAGGCTTCATCGGCCATCCGCACATGACGGGCATTGGCATCGGCTTCTGAATAGACGGCTACGCAACGGATCCCGAGTTTATGTGCGGTTTCTATCACCCGACAAGCGATCTCGCCGCGGTTAGCAATAAGTATTTTACGGAACATACTTTCTTATCCTGCTGATTTGACCGGTTTCGCTGCATTTGGCATGCGAGTTTGCCGGTAGAGTTATAATGAGTTTGCGTATCTGCTTGAGTAAAACCTGCACGCTTGACCTGGCTGCAGCTTAGCGGCATTTGCCATGCGTTCGGTTTATAACCAGTTTGGTTTTCGTTTTTCTAAAAAGGCGCTAAGCCCTTCCTGGCCTTCTGCTGATACGCGAATTTCTGCAATGGCTTGCGTGGTGTGCGCAATAACCTCGTTGTTAATGTTTTTATTGTAAATCTGCTGCAATAAGTTTTTAGCGGCACTGACCGCGGCTGGGCTATTTTGCAATAGTGTTTGTACCAGCGACTCGGCCTGGTTTTCCAAGGTATCGTTGCTAACCACTTGATGCACTAAGCCTAAGGTTGCAGCAGTGGTGGCGTTAAAGCGTTCGGCGGTTAAAAAATAACGGCGTGATTGCCGCTCGCCTAAAGCGCGCATGACATAGGGGCTGATCACGGCTGGGATTAAGCCTATTTTGACTTCGCTTAAACAGAAACTCGCATTTTCCTCAGCAAGAGCGATATCACAGCATGCGACTAAACCCACAGCACCACCAAAGGCGGCGCCTTGCACCTGCACCAGCGTGGGTTTGGGGAAGGTGTCCAGTTTGTGCATCAGGCTAGCGAGTCCGGCGGCATCATCGAGGTTTTGCTGATAGTCTTTTTTTGCCATCGAGCGCATCCAATTGAGATCGGCACCGGCGGAGAAGTTTTTGCCGTTGGATTTTAGAACTAACACTTTCACTTGGTTATCGGCAGCGAGATTATCAAGCTGGGTGATCAGCTCGGCAATCATCAGATCGTCGAAGGCGTTATGCACCTCGGGGCGGTTTAACACTAAACTGGCGACACCGCGTGGGTCTATGGTTACTTCGGTATACTGTAGAGTCATGGTTGATGTCGCTCCGTTTTGTTCTTGTTTAGCTCGATGACTCGCTTAGCTTATTTAAGCCCTTGGCTGCGGT
>CAZNXI010000217.1:0-4208 GCA_964577005.1 uncultured Rheinheimera sp. | reverse complement strand
ACTTTCAATTACGACCACATCTGCTGCATAAGGCGGTTTAGGCGCAGGCAGTAACGGTGAATAGGGTGCCCCTAAATCACCCGAAAATACGCTAATGAAGTGCTTAGCTGAATTAGCCTTGCCGCTATCAACATTGTGCTTAATTTCGACATAAGCAGAGCCTAAGATATGCCCAGCTTTTTGTAGCCGAAAAACACCAGCCTCTTCAGGTAAACTAAGCCACTTATTAAAAGCACAGGGCACAATTTGCCGGCCTACTGCACGTAAAAAACCGGCAATAAGCTGTTCATCACGAGTAACCCCGACTTTAAGCGCATCTTCCAGCACCAGTGGCAATAAATGCGCCGAGGCAACCGAGCAATAAATCGGCCCTTTAAAACCGGCTGCCAACAGATACGGAATACGCCCAACATGATCGATATGCACATGAGTAACAATTAACGCCTTGATATGCGAGATAGGAAAATTAATAGTTAGATTGCTTTTATTACCACTACCCTGCTCGTCGCCTTGAAATAGTCCACAGTCAATCAGCAGAGCGTAATCAGGGGCAAGTTGATACTCATGGCAAGAGCCGGTGACGCCGTCTACGGCACCATGGTGGATAAAGCTTGGAGGGTTAATAAACTTCGACATCCTTGTCTCCTAGATTCATTAAGGCACATTTAAAACTAGGCAAAAATCACAAGTTACACAATACTAAAAAATATAAAAATGCAGAAAAATTTTGATATGTAGATTAGCTTCTTCTGAGAATTTTCAAAATTGTATCGACAATAATTCTAATATCGTTAACTAGGCTATTTTTTTCAACATAGTCAACATAATAGCGCTGCTTAATCGGCAGAATATGATCTATATAAGCTTGACGAGGGTCTGCGTACTTAGAAAGAATTTCATTTTCATCCACCATTTCGATAGAGGCGCGATCAGTAATACCTGGCCTTACTGATAACACTTTTTCTTTGATATTCTCTGGGTAGCAATCTATAAACTCTTGAACTTCTGGACGCGGCCCTACCAAGCTCATTTTACCTATTAATACATCAATCAATTGAGGTAACTCATCTAACTTAGTTTTTCTCAATAAATGACCAGAGCGAGTAATACGGCTATCCCTGCCTACTGTTAAGCGACCAGCTTGCTCTGCATTGACCCGCATGGTGCGGAATTTGTGAATACGAAATGGCACACCGAAACGCCCAACACGTACTTGTCTAAAAAAAACTGGACCCGGTGAGTCGATTTTAATCCAAATAGCGATAACTATTAAAATAGGAAAAAGTGCAGCCAAACCTATGGCTGCACAAACTATATCAAACAAGCGCTTAAGCATTCAGCAGCACCTGTTTTACCGCTGCAATAACCCGTAACTGATCATCGCTGGTCATCTTGGTATACAAGGGTAAAGACACTTCCTGTTCAAAAATACGTTGTGCAACAGGAAACATATCTGGAGTAAGGTTATAGGTATCACGCCAGTATGGGTGTAAGTGTAAGGGGATAAAATGTACCGAACAACCTATCCCCAATTCCGCCATCTTTTCAATAAAGCGCGCACGTTCAATACCTGCTTCTACTTTGATCTTTACTGGGAATAAATGCCAAGCATGCTCATCGTCATTTATAGCAGCTGTAGGCATTTCCAGAGGTAAATCTTTAAAGGCGTCAAAATAAACACGAGCCATTTGCTCGCGTTTTTCCTGAAACGCAGGTAAACGCTTAAGCTGATGAATGCCTATTGCAGCCGCAATATCCGGCATATTGTATTTAAAACCTGGGGCAATTACCTCATAAAACCAAGCTGGCTTTGTTGAAACATAGCGATCAAAAGCATCGCGGCTAATACCATGTAAACGCATAACTTTACAACGCTTCGCCAGTTCTGGGTGCCGAGTTACTACCATGCCGCCCTCACCCGTTGTCATGGTTTTATTGGCATAAAAGCTGAAAACCGTAATATCAGTGTCCAAGGTACCAACTAACTTACCTTTGTATTTTGTTGGTAAGGCGTGTGCAGCATCTTCGATAACACGAATATTGTACTCTTTGGCTACAGCAATAATCGGATCCATATCACAGGCTAAACCTGCAAAATGAACAGGAACAACCGCTTTGGTTTTGTTAGTAATGGCGGCTTTAAAGCTAGCAGCAGTCATATTGAAAGTTTCGGCATCTACGTCCACCATAATGGGTGTAGCACCGAGATAACGCACAATTTCAGCAGTAGCTGTAAAAGTATAAGTAGGAACGATGACTTCATCACCAGGACCTACCCCTACAGCTTCTAGTGCAAGGTGCAAACCTGATGTGGCCGAGTTTACGGCTATCGATTCTAAGGAACTATCACCAAGAAAAGCCGTAAAATCAGCTTCAAATTGCTTGGTTTTTGGCCCTGTCGTAACCCAACCAGAACGCAGGGCACTTGCCACTTCATTAATTTCTTCTTCGCCAATCTCTGGCAATGCAAATGGCAAAAAATTATTTGCTGACATATAGCCTCAAAAATTAAAAGGATTTGGTTAAACGTAACATTTGCCTGCCATCAGGCTGAGTAAACTCACTCTCGATCTGATAACCGGCCTTAGTATAGAAAGCCACCACAGCATCATTGCCATGTTTATCGGTTGTTAAGTACAAGCAGTTAACTCCTGCTTGCATGATTTGCTGTTCAAAATCAGCAAGTAATGCCTTACCGACTGATTTACCCGCCATCGTTGGCAGTACCGCAATACTGCTAAGCAAAGCTGTTTGCTGTAAGGTTGCAGGCTTATAGCCCTTGTAAAACATGGCATAATAAAGCTTTCGTAGCACCTTAATTGGATGTTTTATGATCCCAGGTATTGCTGCAATTAGAAATGCAAACCACATTTTCTTTCGCAAAGCTGGAAAATATAAATCAGGTGCAAGAGTGCCAGCGGCAAAACCGACAATCTGCTGCTTATCATCAATCGCTACTTGCATTACACCGTATTGTTCCGAAGAAAAAGCTTGATACATTTTTCTTAGAAAAGGCTTACCCAGCATGGTAAGAAAAAAACCCTCGAAAGAAGAAATATGTACTTTAACAACTTCCTCTAAATCATCTTTTGTTGCATGTCTGATTGTTATCACTGAATATCCCGATCAATGTTAGCTGAACTGACCATAAAGATCTTTGTATTCCTGAAGCATTCTTTTATCAGTAAAATTACGTTCAAAATGATTTAAAGCCGCTGCACCAAGGTTAGTACGTAAAGTTGCATCATCAAGCAAAGTGCTTAGTTTTGCTGCAAGATCTATACTGTCACCAGTTTTAAAAATAAGTGCAGCATTTCCGTTGCTTGCAACTTCAACATTTCCACCAACATCACTTAACACACTGGCAAGTCCCATAGACTGTGCTTCAATAGCAGATATTGATAAACCTTCTCTGTATGAAGGCAATACAAAGATATCATAAGGCGAAACTAAAGATGGTACTTCAGTTACAAAACCAGTAAATTCAACAGCATCATTAGCTGTAACCAGCGATCTTAGCTCAGTAATGTCAGGTCCATCCCCAATAAAAACCACCTTCAGGTCTGGGTAGTTCTCGTGCAGAATTCGATAGGCGGCAAGCAGATCGAATACTCCTTTTTCTTTGACGATTCGACCAATAAAGACTATCCTCGCACGAGATACTTCTCTTTCAGCTTGTAAGCTAGCACACACTGACTTAACACCATTTCGAATTGCAACAGCCCCTGAATGATCTGTATCCACGATACCTAATTTTACTGCCCAAGCTAAATGATAGTGGCTAACAAAAACAACTTTTGTACTAATTTTGTACAGAAAAGCTTCTAGCTTACTGAATACAGCCACTTTCACTTTTGAGCTTACCTCACTAAATGGAAAGCCATGAACTGTATGAACAATATATTTTGTTTTTGCCATCCATGCCGCAACACGGCCAACAAAGCCTGCTTTGGTTGTATGAGTGTGTACAACATCAAAGTTGTTTGCTCGCAGATAACGGGCTAATTTTAGTATCCCAAAAATATCAGAAAAAAAATTGTAGCTGCGCCATATACAATCTAAATTTACAACATCGATATTGTTAGCTGCCAAATAAGCTGAAAACTCAGAGTCTGTCGTTAAAACTGCTACATCAAAGCCTGAAGCGCTCTGATCAATCACCAACTGCGCTATAACAACAGAACCTCCCCCAAACTTGGAATCACCAA
>CAZNXI010000216.1:0-4237 GCA_964577005.1 uncultured Rheinheimera sp. | reverse complement strand
TTTTTGGGCGAACAGCCCAATACGCTTGACTTTGCGGTTGCTGAACCAGAACCGGCCGAGCCAGCACGACAGGGCTTTGAACTTACCACTCAAGAGTTAATCAGTATTTACAGCAATCTTACTCGGGCGCTCATGCAAGACTTAAAAGAAAGTAATGCCAGCCTAACGCAACTTACTTTAACCGATCATCTGACCGGTATTGCTAATCGCAGCCTGTTAGACAACGAACTGCGCAAGTTGCGCCAGTTATACCAACGCTATCAACGCCCTTTAAGCATACTGCTGTTAGATCTTGACCACTTTAAAAAGGTAAACGATAGCTTTGGCCATTTAAATGGCGATAAGGTCCTGATTGCCATGGCCAACACCCTAACGCAACAAGTAAGAGAAACCGATATTGCAGGGCGCTGGGGCGGTGAAGAGTTTCTGGTAATTTGCCCTGATACCCCTGAACAAGAGGCCTACCTGCTGGCAGAGCGTTTAAGGCAAGCCATAGCCAGCCTGCGGATTACTAGTCAAGAAGGCCTTATTAAGGTTACCACCAGCATTGGCGTGGCCGCCTTAAATGGTCAAATGAACGTAGACGAATTATTACGGCTGGCGGATATTCACTTGTATCAAGCCAAAACACAGGGGCGTAACCGCGTGGTGTAGCCGTGGCGTGGAAAAATAGTCCATCACGTCAGCCATAACATCAGCACTAAATTCGCTAGCTAATTACCCAGCGAAAAATCGATAAGCATCTATACTGAAACACAATTCCTAATTAAAAATAGGACCACAGTATAGCCGTATGAAAAGTACTAACTATCATTTTAAAACACCTGCTGAGCTGTTAAGTGCTAACTTTACTACCAACATGAGTACAAAGCTGTTGCTGCAAGTGTACTTGTGCGATGAGCCCACAGCATGGCAGTTACCGCTACAAAAGTGTTTAGCCGAGTACTTTCCAAATGCCACTGTGGTTGGCATCACCAGTTATGGCCAATTCGCCGGTACCACTGTACAGCAAAGTGGCTTATCGCTGCAGCTAACTGAATTTAGTCAAACGCATTTAGTCTCTCAGCTGCTCCCCGCTCAGGCCATGCATGCCGAAAAACATGATTTAGTCAGCGCGATACTGCAAGCCGATACCAAAGTGATTCTGCTTTACAGTACTAACCTGTTACATAACCATCAAGATCTGCTACCCCTAATAAACCAGTTAAGGCCTGATATTCTGGTGGTTGGGGGTATTGCTGTGCCACAAGGCGATGAGTTATCCGCTTACCTATTACAGCAAGGCACTTGGCATAGCCATAGCACTTTATTGTTGGCATTAACTAACGCGCAGCTACAAGCCAAAGTGGTTACTAAACAAAATTGGTTTGCGGTGGGTAAGCCTTTTATGATTAACCAAGCCAGCCAGTTTGTGGTTAACACCATAGATGGCGTTAGCGTGCAAGCCCTTTACCAACGCTATCTGGGACCTTTGGCGAAACAGCATTTGGCGGCCGCCTCATCATTATTTCCACTGATTTTTGACGATGGCATTCATCAAACCTCGGCTTTTGTGGTAAAAGCCTTGCCGGATGGCAGTGGCATTTTTAACCGCCCTATGCGCTCAGGGCAGCAAGTGCGTTTAGCTTTTGCCGAAATCAATAACGTCTTAAATAACGATTACTTGGCACAGCAAACTGCCTTGCCGGCAGAACAAGTGATGGTATTTTCCTGTGGTGGCCGGGTTGAGCTGCTTAAAGACAGCATAGTGCAAGAATTAGCTCCCTTACAGCAGCAAGCCCCTACCGCCGGCTGTTTTGCTTTTGGCGAAATTGCCACCAGCGCAACGGGTTTAAGCAGTTTACATACGCATAGCATGGTGATGTTGTTTTTAGCTGAAAATAACCAAACGCTGCAATTTAGTGAAGTTACTACGATAGAGGAAGAGTCAGAGGATTTTAATCTTTCGGCCAATGCCTTAATGCGTATCTACAGTAATTTAACCCGAGCCTTAATGGCCGATCTCACCGCGATTAACCAGTCATTACAAGCCCAGTCGTTACAAGATCATCTTACTGGGATTGGTAACCGCAGTTATTTAGACAACGCTTTAGCGCATGAATATCAACGCTATAGCCGTTATCAGGAACCCTTTAGCATTTTATTGCTGGATATCGATTATTTTAAACGGGTGAACGACAACTATGGGCATTTGCAAGGCGACCAAGTACTAAAAGCCGTCGCCACCTGCTTGGCAAACGCCATCCGCACCAGTGATCAGTTAGGCCGTTGGGGAGGCGAAGAATTTTTAATTTTATGTCCAAATACCTCAGCTAGTGCAGCAAATATCTTTGCCGAACGCATTCGCCAAGCCATCGCCACCCTGAAAATTCCCACCCTAGCCAGCCACCTGAGTGTCACTATCAGCATTGGGGTAGCCGAAAGCCAACCGAAAATGACGATAGATGAATTGCTACAATTAGCGGATCAGCGCTTGTACCAAGCGAAGATGCAGGGGCGAAATAGGGTGGTGTAAACGTTGCTGTTAATAGAAATTACTGTTAAAAGAGATACCTATAAACAAGTTAACCACTTTATGTCATGAGTAAGACGATTCTCTATTATCATCAACAAGCGGCTTTGCTCGCCGCTCAGTATAATGCGCTGGCATTTGAGCAAGTGCATGCCAGTTGGCAGTCATATTGGCCCAGAGACCAGCTGGTATTAGATATTGGAGCAGGCAGTGGTCGCGACGCATCTTGGTTAGCTGCACATGGTTGTCAGGTAATCGCGGTCGAACCTGCTGCGGATTTGTTAAAGCTTGGCCAAGTTAAAACGGCTGAGCAACAGTTACAGACTGTGCAATGGCTGGCGGATACCTTGCCAGAACTAAAAGCGTGCTATCAATTGAATCTGCAATTTAACTGTATTCTGTTAAGTGCAGTGTGGATGCACATTTTACCTTCTGAGCGTGCCAGAGCCTTTCGTAAAATGGCAAATTTACTTGCTCCGAGCGGGCGGTTAATTATCAGTTTACGCTTTGGCGACTTTAGCGACGAACGTGTTGCCTATCCTGTCAGCGTGGATGAAATTGCCCAATTGGCGCAGCAATTTGGCTTGGTATTAAAGTTTGTTAGCCCACTTACTGCGGATAGCGGTGGTCGTGCGGGGATTAGTTGGCAAACCTTAGTGTTAGAACTGCCAGATGATGGCAGTGGCAGCTTAAGTAAAGTTCGGCATATTGTGGTGAATGATAGTAAATCGTCAACGTATAAACTGGCCTTACTGCGCACGCTAGTGCGAATTGCCGATGCACACCCAGGCGCGGTGCTCGATAAACAAGATGGCAAAGTGGCTATCTCCCTAGGTTTAGTGGCCTTATATTGGATCCGCTTATTTAAACGTTTGGTCGATAATGGTATTCAGCAAAGTGCCGATCCTGCCAAAGGGTTAGGTTTCGTTACCGCTCAAGGTTGGGACTTGTTGCAGCATCTGACTGCCGATGATTTTGCCATTGGTAATTTTTATAGCGGGCAAGAGGCACTGGCGCTGCAACAATTATTCTCTGACACCTTAAAAACCATTAAAAGTGGTCCTGTAACCTATATTTGGCAAGGTCATAAAGAAAACCGCTTATTTGACATGCAGCGCACACCTACTAAACGCTCCGGCAGCGTGCTAGTAGATAAAACCTTTCTGGATAGCTTTGGTAGTTTTATTCTCAGCGAAGAAATGTGGAACTGTTTTCGCCAATATGGCTGCTGGATTGAGCCACTTTTACTGCAGCAGTGGATTGCTGAAATGCAAAAATATGAGCTAAATGTGCAGCGGCAGCTTACTCTGGAAACCTATCATAATAACTTACGCTGGTTTGAACGGCAGCATGATACGGCTAAAGTAAGAAAAAAAGTAGAGCAGCTAAAAGCTACTGGCGTTTCGGTATGTAGCGTCTGGAGTGGTAATAAACTGTATCATTACGATATTGATCATTGCCTACCGTTTAGCTATTGGCCTAATAATGATTTATGGAATTTATTGCCCGCAAGCAGTCAAGAAAACCGCGTAAAGCGCGACAGGCTGCCCACCCAAACACGTTTAGCCAAAGCGCAGCCTTTAATTACCGATTGGTGGCAGCAAGCCTGGCAAACCGAGCAAGAACAGCGACGTTTTTTTACAGAGGCTGCTTTGTCACTACCGAATCTAAGCTCAGGTTGTCGTGATTTTGATGAAATCTTTCATGCCTTACAATTCCAAGTTG
>CAZNXI010000215.1:0-4237 GCA_964577005.1 uncultured Rheinheimera sp. | reverse complement strand
CGGGCCTGGCCCGGCGACCGGGCGGCCTTGGCAGCCGTTGCGGACCTGCCCGCCGTGCAGCGCCTGGCCTGGTTCAACCGCGGCTTCATGTCGGCCTGGCGGGATGACGACCGGCTGATCGTCTCCGACCTGCGCATGGGCGCCGACAACCAGTTCGTCTTCAACTTCGCGGTGGCGCGCCGCACCGGAGACGACTGGCAGGCGATCGCGCCCGAGCAGGTCCGGTTGCCGATGGATGCCCGCCGTCGGCTGGGGGCCATGTGGCAGCGGATATGGACTGCGCCCGATCAGGCCCGCGCGCCGGTCGTCCCGGACCAGGCCCAGGGGCTGTCGGCCCGCGATGTCAGCGGATGATCGCCGCCTGCGTTCCTGACCCTGACCCCCGCGATAAACGCCACCATGACCACACACCTGCGCCCCTGCGCCAACCCCGATCCGGCTGCCGCCCGCAACCGCCTGCCGCGGCCGCACCGCGCCATCGCGCTGGCTATGTTCCTCACCGTGAGCGCCCTGCCACTGTCCGCCCAGGAAGACCCGGCCGACCAGGCGCCGACGGCACCGGGCGCCTGGCAGGGCGAATGGACGGTGACCCGCGACCACCCGTCGCTGCGCACGCTGGCCGGCAGCCGACTGTTCGAACTGGCCATCCACCATGCCGAAGGCACCGACGAGGCCACGCTGTGGTGGCTCGCCGGACCGGCGATCTGCCCGGATCCGCTGGACCCGGAACCCTGCGAGTGGATCGGCGCCACCGGCGGGCCGCTGACCCTGCCACTGGTGGCGGGCCGGCTGGTGGCGTTCCTGCCGATCTCGGCCGATCAGGACGATCCGTTCGTGCTGGTGCTCGACCCGCCGTCACGCCCGGGCGCCAGCAGCGGCGCCCTGGTCAGTGCCCGCGGCGGAGTCGCCTGGCCGGTTGATGCACGGCGCGATCGCTGAGCGGGTGCCGACATCGGCTGGGTCGGGGTCAGGTCCCGATCGCTCGCCGCCTATCGGCGGTTGGGTGCAGCGCCGGGCGAGCGACAGGCCGCCTGATGCGCCCTGGTCATCGAGGCCATCCTGCCCGAGCAAACGGAGGCCATCCGCCGGCACCTGCAACAGCAGCACGCTTTCGGCCCCGACCGCTTCCGCCAAGCGATCGAAGCCCAACTAGGCCACCCTGTGGCCCCCGCTGCATCGGCCGCCCGCCAAAACCTCCGCCCCACTCCACCCCCATCCCGAAACTGCACTCTGACCCCACTCTGACCCCGGTTTTGTCGCAATCGGGAGATCGGCGGACGCCCTACAGACAGGCTACGGCGGCGGGTGACCCATTTCCCGTTAGCTTCCGATGGGACAGACGTCCCACTGAACTCTCTGTAGACCGAGGCAAGAGCTGTTGGGCTGTGTGGATCATCAGGAGCAAGAGCTCTCCATGAATTAGCCCGATTGATCACATCACACCCCTGACCAAATGATCAACAAACGTCCAACCAGTCCAGCTTAGGCCTTCGATTCCAGCGACTTTCCTCTAAGGCGCAACCAGAGATACTGACCATGACAAATTATGCACAAATATGGGACCGGACCATTCCCTCGGAGATTTCGATCTCAGCTCTAGCCGGATTAACTGAGGGTGCAATAAATGAGTATCTAAAAGCCCACCGAAAAAATGATTCTCTTCGCTATATATTTGAAAGATCCTTCACGGATGGATCGAACGAGCTATTTCGAATAGAGATGGTTGTTGGCGGAACGAAGGAGCAACACCAACAAGGGCGGGCAAAGCCGCTAGAAATCGCGCTTCCAAACGGCAAGGAACTTAAACTGCCCTCCAACTTCACCTCCTTCTATGCATACAGACCGAAACATGGAACATTCACTCAAAGTCAACTGTCCGAGAATCTGCCTAATTTGCAGGTTTTAGCTCCGGATGTAAATATCTACTTGAGTTGGCCGAACTCTACCGGCGGGAAGTGGTCACATCATGTTTCAAATTTGAGCTTCCTCTTCCAAACCAAGCTCGAGCTTTCAGAACAAGATGGGAGGTATAGCTTATCTTTCGTATCCACAAGTATTTCCGTGACCAAAAACATCAGGGCCCTTCTCAAGCGAGGCTTGGCCAAGCTAAACAATGCGGATCAGAAGATTGATGATCTGATCCTTGGTATTCTTCAAGTCGTTTCAAGCCAAGTCGGCCCTGATCTTGTGGAAAACATTGAGCTGCCGGCCATTGAGATTGGGAAATTTGAAGCAATCCCAACAGCGATGTCTATCTCTAATGGCGTGATTTCGATTGGTGCGCATCTTGATGCGCAGCGAGAGATAAATCAAACATCAACTCGGCTGCTAGCGGCCAACTCATTGGTTCAGGAAGCAATGCTATTAGACATTGAGGCGGCTGGGGGTATTGAGTTCATTGTGTTCCCGAAGAGCGTTGCGCGCAGAGCAACCAGTTTGCAAGGCGAGGCCCTGTTTAGATTTCTCGAGAACCAAGTGGTGTTGGACGACCGAGCAATTTCACAAAACCTTCCTCGCGTTGCGAGGGCTCTTGAAGGAATAAAGCTGAGTGTAAGTGCTGAGCGAAATGCCATCCAACGGTCGCCAGGACGTGCCTCTGTCCGAGCAGGATTGAGGACACCGGACGGAATGGCTGTAGCCATAAACGAAGCGACCCTAGATCGCTTGGTATCAGGCCTCGGAAATGTGATTAAAAAGGGGCAAACTGATCGAGCAAGCCTTGCAGCGATACGGGGCTATCTGGGTTACCAAATTAATCTGGGCAGACCAGACATATCGATCACTTCAGGCAATCAATTAACCGGCTCAATTCCAATTGATCTGTTTGCAGGCTTGTTTTACCAACTGAAGCAAATATTGGATTGCTCGTGGAGGTGGGGAAGTGAAAGACGAATTGGCGTAGGAATTCGAGGAACCCCTCGCATAAGCATAAGAACGGTGTCTAGTCGCGGGCTATCGCTCTCGGCCTCGGTTAGTCTTTCCGGCGTCAGCGTATACACCGGGCTCGGGGGAGTCTTCGATCGAATCGTTCGGGCACTTGCCAAGCCCTTCTTGGCCGCACTGGAAGCGACACTCAACCTGCTTCTTTTGCCTCTTTCGTTCGTCGTAATCCCTGCGGAGTTCGAAATTGCTGACCAAAAAACAAGGCTAGCCTTGAGCAGATTCAAAGGAGTTCAGTACAAGCGACTCGGTCAAGACGGACCGTCACACAACTTCTATTTGGTTTCCTGCGACACTCAGGCCAAGACGTAATGGAAATCTACCTTTTCGTCCCCCCATTGCCCGCATCAGGGGCGCTGGTCAGAGGCGGACCGGGAATCTCTCGATCCGCCTCTGAGTCCGCTATTGCTCGTCGGCTCCACGCCCTCGGCAACTCGGATGCTCCGCGGGATTCCAACTGATGAACCGGTGGCCATTCGGACAACCTCGTCCGCACCGGATGTATCCACGGTTGTCGCCTGGACCTTGGCAAACGGTGTGCCCGCCGCGTCTCGTCCACGCGGTTTCGACTTCACTGGCAGTTACAGCCTCAAGGTTGTCGTCGCTCCTTACCATTAGCTCAGGCGAATCGGTGGACTCGGCATTGACTAGTGCGGATGTCAGAGCTTGACTAGCAACGAACCCGACAACGATGGCCAGTGCTACGACTGAAAAACGAATGCTCATGCTCCCTCCGGTACTTTGATACCCCCGCACGGACACCCGAGGGCCACACAACGATAGCACAAACTTATTGTTCCAATCCTACCAAAAACTCGGGCAAACGGGACTGAGGGTTTTGTAACACGCGTAACACTTGTTTTTGAACAAGCCGGGGGGCCGAGGCGTAGCCGGGAAGGACTCTGATCGGAAAAGGTGTGACCCTTTCGCCGCAGACTGTAAACAGGGCGAACTCCGCTCTCCCGAAACCGGGTAGTGCGAGTAGGTCCCGTCCTGGGCATCGACCTGCTTCCGCTGTGTTCGTCGGGGGCGCGAAGACCGCACCAGTCACCCTTCTGGATCAAGGCCGCCGAAGTGGCCCCTGCCTGTTGGCCCAAACACATGTCGGTCGTACTTTCACATGCTGTGGCTTGACGGCGTGTTCGATGACACCACCGAGCAACCGCAGCAACCACCGCGCAAGCCACGCCTGCACCGTGCCCGTGCACCCACGACCGCGCAGCTCACGGAACTCGCCGGCAAGATCGCGCATCGCGTATGCCGGCATCTGACGCGCAAGGGCTGGCTCGAAGGCGAG
>CAZNXI010000214.1:647-4253 GCA_964577005.1 uncultured Rheinheimera sp. | reverse complement strand
GCTTGTTAAGCATGTGCTGCTGTTGGCTATGTTGCTGCAGTATGTTAAGCACCAACTGCGCTAAGTTATTGGCATGGGTGGGCCCGCCAATTTGGTCATCAACCACCTGAACTGCCCGGTTTTGCTGGGCGAATTGGCGCATAGTGGTATAAAAGTTTTTGCCATAGTCGCTATAGAGCCAACTGGTGCGAATAATATAGTGCGCGCACTGGCTTCTCTGAATAGCTTGCTCCCCCGCCCATTTGCTTAAGCCATACTGGTTAAGCGGGTTGGGTTGATCCTCTTCGGTATAAGGCGTACTTTTTTGCCCATCGAATACATAATCGGTCGAAAAATGCAGTAGCACTGTGCCATGCGCTTGGCAGTGCTTAGCTAAATTCGCTACGGCGAGGCTGTTTATCGCCCAGCATTGGTCTTTTTGGGTTTCAGCCAGATCAACCGCAGTATAAGCCGCGCAGTTAATTATAAATTGTGGGGCCTGTTGGCTAAACAGCTTGGCAAGGTCGTCGGCATTGGTGATATCCAGTGTTTGCCGAGTATAGCCTGTAAAGGCCAGTCCTGCGGCATTAAACTGATGGCTTAACGCTTGGCCTAACTGCCCTGCTGCACCAAGAATAACGATATTGTTCATGGGCTAGTTGTAGACACGCTTTTTTTAACAAGGTGTTTGGGAAGCCGATGGTGTATTAGGTGTTTTTTCATCGTTAAACTTCTCATGCCAAGCTTGCGATTAGATCAGCAAAGCTTGGTGCCTGGCTATCTTTTGCTGAACGCAGCGAGGCGGCTATTGGCCAGCTGATGGCAAGGGCGGGATCCAGCGCATCAAATGCAGCATCATCCACAGCACTGTAATACTCGGTGGTTTTATAGCTTATTAAGGTATTTTCGCAAAGTGCTTGAAAGCCATGAGCAAAACCCGGCGGAATATACAGTTGCTGGCCACTGGTGGCCGCCAGTGTAATGCCAAACCACTGGCCAAAATGCGCCGAGTGTGGCCGAATATCTAACATTACGTCGTAAATACGACCTTGCAATACCGTAATCAGCTTGCCCTGCGCGGTGCGACGCTGAAAATGCATGCCGCGCAGCACGCCTTTGGCTGAGAGCGAGACGTTATCTTGCACAAAATGTTCGGCGATACCGAGTTGCTGATAGTGCTTGGCTCTAAAAGTTTCTTGAAACGCACCCCGGCTATCTTGGTAAATAGCGGTTTGAATCAGTAAGCTGTCGGCGAAAAGTGGTTTTGCGGTTAACATAGCAAGATAACTAGCTGGATTTTAATAAATGCTATTATACCTGATATGCTACAAGGCTTAATGCCTTAATTCGATTTAGTGCACTACCCCGCGGCTGCGCTTGGCTCTGATCACGGGGTTTCTCGGTATCTTTTGATCACTATTAAAAAGAAATGTTTATGAATAAATGTGTTTTGGTTACCGGCGGCTCGGGTTTTATTGGCTCGGCGCTAATTCGTTTACTGCTTCAAGCAACCGATTGGCTGGTGGTTAATGTCGATAAGTTAACTTATGCCGCATCGCCCAATGCTTTAGCCTCTGCCGCAGGGGATCCGCGTTATCGCTTTTATCAGCAAGATATTTGCGATACGGCCGCCTTGAACGCGATATTCGCTTTACATCAACAGCATGCAGTGATGCACTTGGCGGCGGAAAGCCATGTTGATAATTCAATTCAAAGCGCGTTGCCGTTTATGCAAAGCAATATTATCGGCACTTTTAGCCTGCTAGAAGCCAGCCGCGCCTATTTTGCTGGGCTAACCGCAGCAGAGCAGCAAGTGTTTCGCTTTTTACATGTGTCTACCGATGAAGTTTATGGCGATTTACCTGTTGCAGCGGCTCCCTTAACCGAAGACGCTAACTATCAGCCAAGTAGCCCTTATTCTGCTAGTAAAGCAGCCAGTGATCATTTGGTTTTTGCTTGGCAGCGTACTTATGGCCTACCGGTGTTAATGACGCATTGCACCAATAATTACGGGCCTTTTCAGCATGCCGAAAAGCTGATTCCACTAATGATTAGTCGTGCCTTGCAGCAGCAACCTTTACCGGTGTATGGCGATGGTCAGCAAATTCGTGATTGGTTATATGTGGACGACCATGCTAGGGCGTTACTAAAAGTATTAACCTCGGGCAGCGTTGGCGAGCGCTATAATGTCAGCGGCAATAACCAGCTAACTAATTTAGCGGTGGTACACACTTTATGTGAATTGCTTGACGAATTAGCCAGTGCACAGCGCGGTAACTTAAGCAGCTTTAAGCAACTGATTCAGTTTGTCACCGATCGCCCCGGCCATGATCGCCGCTATGCGCTTAACAGCGACAAACTGCAGCGCGAACTCAACTGGCAAGCCCAAACCCGTTTCGCCGACGGCTTACGCCACACCCTCCTCAGCTACCTCCCCTAACTTATCCACCCGTCTCCGGTACCGCTCCGACCAGTTGCAGCTGTTATGCACAGGTCTCCGGTACCGGTCGGAGGAGTTGGTTGTATCGCGCTTATTGATATTTTTTCAAATACTCAAAAAGCTCAGGGTTTCGTTCGGCGATTTTACTTTTTCCCGCGAGCATCATTACATTTTCAGGTGGCGGGTAGCCTAATTGCGTAAGATGCTGAACGATTGCGATACTTGGCTGGCGGCCTCGTAATAATCCCTCATAGATCTCTTGATTGCTAGATAGCGGTTTAATACCAAAAGCATCTAAACGTTGCATCACCTTAAGGTAACCGAAGCCAATCGCCCTATCATAAGGCCCAGCATTAAACGTAAAGCTGACTAAATTAAACGTTAAGTTGCTGTCTTCAATTGCAGTATAAGAAGCCAAAATATCAAACTGCTGCAAAATTTTAGATTCTTGTTGCTGTAAATCTGTCCCACCCAAAATAACCCCGTAAAATGCGCGTTCCGGAATGTTAAAACCTAATTGCACCAATTCATGGATCCAGTCTGGTGGTCCGTCCCTAATAATTCGAACAAAGAGATCGCCTTTTTCATCCTCAGATAAATGACTGATATCAATTTCGCCACGTTTAAACGCGGCTAACCATAAATCCCATCCCCCCATCTTAATTGCATCCAAATGTATAGCTTTTACGGTTTTTGTCGGGGCATACCATTGTGTTGACGCCGCATTTTCTGTTACCGGTACAGTGCTGCTAGCTTGATGGTTATTGTTTGGCTCATTTGAGATGGTAGAATTTGCTAACAATGGCTGTGCCAATGGCTGGTCAGTAGTAGTTAAAAGTGAATTCTCAGCATGCTTCGAATTAGGTTTTGCGGTCCAATAAAACCATCCCGAGCTCACTAAACTTAAAACAATAATTATCAATAAGATAAAACGTAGTTGCATTATGATTACTCTCAATAAGTACTTCTATAGATTAACCACACCCTCCTCAGCTACCTCCGCTAACTTATCCACCCGTCTGCGGTACCGGTAGGCGGAGTTGGCTAGGGTTAGAGGGTGCCTAGGAAGCTGAGTATGGCGCTTTCTTCGTCTTTGCTTAGGTTAAAAGGGACTAACAGTGCCGAGGTTTCTGGAAATAGCGGATCTTCAACTTGCCCTGGCCGTGGCTTGGGGCGCGCTCCGCCAT
>CAZNXI010000214.1:0-637 GCA_964577005.1 uncultured Rheinheimera sp. | reverse complement strand
TGTTTGCGCTCGGTAACATAGCGTAATGACGGAGTACGAAAGGCGCCAACATGTTCGGCTTTGCCACTGATGTTAAAATGGCCTAAGTCTTCAAAACTGCGGCCATAATAGGTTAAACCAATATTGTGTAAGCGCTGATCGGAAAATAACGCCCCCGCGTGACATTGCACACAACCGACTTTGGTGCGAAACAAATGCAAGCCTAAACGCTCTTGCTCAGTTAAAAACTCAGCGGCTTGCTCAGTGTTACCCGCCGCGATCGCCTGCATAAAGTGATCAAAACGCCGTGGTGGATTCTCGACACTTCGCATAAATTCGGCGATGGCTTTTGCAACTTGCTCCCACACTAATGGCGCTTGAAAGTAATCAGCTAGAGCGGTTTGATAAGACGGCTCTGTTGCCAAATAGGCCATAACATGCTCGATACTGCTGTCCATTTCTTTGGGATGCGTTAAAGGTTGCTCTACCAATGCCGTGAGTTCATTTACCCGTCCATCCCAAAATAGCGTATCCCAATGCCCGACTAAACGCAGCATTTGCGAGGTACGTTTACCCTCTCGCCCTGCTACACCAGGCGAAATCCGTACCTTATCTGCAAAATGATGATCGGCTTTATGGCAGCTGGCACAACTGATCG
>CAZNXI010000213.1:0-4295 GCA_964577005.1 uncultured Rheinheimera sp. | reverse complement strand
AGCTCGTAATGTTGCAACAGCTCGTAATTAAAGATTTTACTGTGATCACTGACGGCTAATTGCTGATAGCGCTGTTTTAGTTGCTGCAAGGTGTTAAGACACTGCTGCATGCCCTCCGTGGTGCGATAGATACCACAGCCTTGCTCCATCGCGAGCGTCATGGCTTTGCGTAAGCTGGCTACGCTATCAGCTTGTTTTGCCCCAAAACGTGCTTGCAGCTGCTGGTGATGCTGTTGGCATTGTTCGTTCAGCGCGCTGCTAGGCAGCGCTTGGCGTTGTTTGGCATGGGCCACGGCAGCAACACCTGCAACTTTGCCAAAGACTAATAATTCCGTTAATGAGTTGGAGCCAAGGCGATTGGCTCCATGCAGGCCAACGGAAGCGCATTCACCAATGGCGTACAAGCCCGCGATACTGGTTTGGCATTGACCATCCGTTAAAATCCCGCCCATGGTGTAATGCACTGCAGGGCGGATGGGGATGGGCGCTTTGGCCGGATCAACATTGACATAGGATTTGGCCAGCTCACAGATAAAGGGCAGACGTTCATTCAGATAACGACTACCCAGATGCCGTAGATCTAAATAGACTACTGCATGCTCACCATAGTTACCGGTGCGACCTTTTTGCTGCTCATGCCAGAAGGCTTGCGACAGCTTATCGCGTGGTCCCAGCTCCATAAATTTATTTTCAGGTTTACCCAGTGGCGTTTCTGGCCCTAAGCCATAATCCTGTAAATAACGATAGCCGTCTTTATTCAGTAGAATACCGCCTTCGCCGCGGCTGGCCTCGGTGATTAGAATGCCTGAGCCGGGTAAGCCAGTAGGGTGATATTGCACAAACTCCATATCGCGTAAGGCCACGCCGTGCCGGTACGCCAGTGCGATACCATCGCCGGTGACAATGCCGCCGTTGGTGTTGTAGTGGAACACGCGGCCGGCACCACCGGTGGCTAAGATCACGCTTTTGGCCTGAATTTGGTAAAGCTCACCGCTGCTTAGCTGCATGGCCAGTACCCCAGCAATTTGCTGCTCTACCACCAGTAAATCTACTACAAAGAACTCGTCCAGCCTGTTTATATTGGCGAACTGCAACGAGGTCTGAAACAAGGTATGCAGAATATGAAAGCCGGTTTTATCGGCAGCAAACCAAGTGCGTTCGGTTTTCATGCCACCAAAGCGACGGACCTGCACACTGCCATCATCACGGCGGCTCCAAGGGCAGCCCCAGTGCTCTAACTGCACCAACTCTTCATAAGCATGACTGACAAAGTAATCGACAACATCTTGATCGGCTAACCAATCACTGCCGGCGACGGTATCGTCAAAGTGCGCTTGCAGGCTATCTTGTTGCAGCGTCACGGCTGCAGCGCCACCTTCTGCTGCTACGGTATGGGAGCGCACGGGATACACTTTGGAGAGCAAGCTAATCTTGCAGTTAGGATCGGTTTGGGCTGCCGCAATGGCGGCACGTAAGCCGGCACCACCACCGCCAATAATGGCAATATCAGTGTGCAGTATTTGCATGATGCGTCCTTATAGTGCTTAGTTCATTCGGCTAGCGCTGCTGCGTTAGCGGGCTGCGCTGCCTTATTTTTTAGCCGGTGCAAGCTGGCTGAGTGATAGTACTTAGTTAGCTGCCCAGTACAGACCGGCGCAAATTAATAATGGATACAGATGACAGAGCAGCACATTTAAGCCTAAATAGCGGCTCAGCTTAGCGGGCTGCTCAGCATATTTAAAAATGCCGGGTAGTAATTTAAAGAGTACAGGTAAGCTGAGTAAACCCAGCAAACTTTGCCAAGGTAATTGTTGGGCTATCACCCCTATAAGCAGCAAAATATAGCTTAACGCTGCTAACAGGCTAAACACACTGGCACTGTGCCGGCGGCCAATCACGATAGGTAGATGGCGCCGCCCAACCTGCCGATCCGCTTCAACATCAGGGAATTGGTTTAGTAACAGTAAATTGCTAACGAGTAAGCTGACAATTAAGGCCAGCAGCCAAGCACCGCCAGTCAGTTTATCGGCAAATACCCAAAAGGCGCCAAGCGTCATCAATAAGCCAAACCCCACGCCCGGTGCCAGCAAACAGAGGATGGGCGCTTTATTAATGTATTGGGTATAGGCATAGATAATCATCACCCCAGGAATACCAATCAGCAGCAATTGCCAGCCATGTTGCAGGGTGAGATATAAGCCACCCATAATGACCACTAACAAGGTGCTTACCGCGAGCGTCAGGGCGATGCTACTCGCGTGGGGGTTGGCAACCAGCGTGCCGCTACCACCACTAAAGGGGGTGCGCATGGTTAAAAAATCTAACCCAGATTTAAAATCGAAGTACTCGTTAAAGGCATTGACACTAATATGGGCACAAAGCGCGACTAGCGTGACCAATATGTATTGTGACCAAACTGGGGCGGCGCCTGCTTGCCAACTGGCGGTTGCGGCCAAAGCGATACACACTAGCGTTAAAGTTAAAAAATTGGCTCGGCCGACACCCAGTAACACGGCTATCACTTAGCGCTCCTTCTTTCGATGATAGTTAATTACACACCTTTTGGCTTTGCCAGCAGCGGCAGCCTGAGATGATAAAAGATTATGTTACTCCCTTTACTGTTACAGGAGTTTGATCTGTATTCTATTTTGATTATTTAGTGGTTACAGGTTAGGCGGGTTCAACATTAATAGCAAATGCCAGCACGCAGCCGCTTAGCATGGCGAGGTTTACCAAAGCGCCAATTGGCTTTGCTGCTCACCCGCCCAAGGTAGAAGTACGGGATGCTGGAAATGGGGCACTAATGGTTGCAAATCGCGGGCAAACTGTCTGGCTAAGTGCGGAGCCTGCCGATTATCTGGTGTATGCAAATACAGATAAGGCGTTTTGCCTGCGTTTAGCCAAGCCGCGATTTTGTTAAGCCAAGGCTGATAATAGTGTTGATTGGTACTGAGATCATCACAACCGATAAAACGCACCACAGGGGTATCGCTTAAGCAAATAGCATGCACGGGTAAGCGCGGTTTTTTTTGCTGGGCATCGAGCAAGGCTGGCGTGGTAGCCGCAACCGAGAATAACGCCCGACTATCCAGCACCACACGCTCGCATTGATACTCACGCAGTAAGCGGTTCAGGCTAATTTCGTGCTCGGCTTTATCAAAAAACTGTGGATGGCGCACTTCCACACACACCTTGGTGAGCGGACAGAGCACCTCGAGTTGCTGGGTCAGCCAATTTAGCTGTGCAGGGCCGGTGGTTTTCGGTAATTGTAAATGTACCAAGCCGATATAGGGATGTAAGGGCGTTAAGCATTGCCACCACGTAGCGAGCGTTTGGGCCGTGTCGGGCATAAGCGTGTCTGTTTGCGCATGGGATAAGCGGGAAGGGACTTTGAGCTGCAGCCGAAAATCAGCAGGTAGTAAGCTGGCCCAACGCGCGATAGTGGCCGCATCGGGGTCGGCATAAAAGCTAGTATTGCCCTCTACACTATTAAAAACGCTGGCGTAGTGCTTTAAAAATTCCGCTTGCGGCGTATCTGCGCTATAGAGGCTGCCTTTCCAAGCCGGATTGGCCCACATGGGGCAGCCTAAATACAGCAAAGGCGTTGGCACCCGTTTTACACTTCCAGATTATCAATCAGCCGGGTATTGCCAAGCGCCGCCGCAGCTAGAATCACCTTAGGCTCGTTCGCAGTTTGTGCCAGCGTTAAGGTTTGTTGATGGCTAATATTAAAGTAATCTGGTTGAAAGCCCGCTGCGCTAAGATCGGCTTTGGCTTTACGCTCTAAAGCCCGATAATCATGCTGACCGGCAGCGATGGCGGCTTTGGTCTGCTGGAGTATTTGATACAGCGCAGGCGCTAGCTGCCGCTGTTCGGCAGTTAAGTAGCCATTACGGGAGCTTAAGGCTAAGCCATCAGCAGCACGTTCGGTCGGTACGCCAATAATCTCAATCGGAAAAGATAAATCGGTAACCATTTGCCGAATAATGGCTAACTGCTGATAGTCTTTCTGGCCAAAGCAGGCCACATCAGGCTGTACCAGATTAAACAGTTTACTGACCACCGTACTGACCCCACGGAAATGCCCAGCACGGCTGGCACCACAGTGCAGATCCCCCAACAGCGGCACTTCGACATAGCTTTGTACATCTAGACCACGTGGATACATAATCTCCGGTGTTGGGGTAAAGAGGGCATCGGCCTGATGGGCAGTTAAGCCGGCAATATCGGCGTCTAGGGTACGTGGGTATTTATCTAAATCTTCGTTTTTGCCAAATTGCATTGGGTTAACAAAG
>CAZNXI010000212.1:1421-4398 GCA_964577005.1 uncultured Rheinheimera sp. | reverse complement strand
CGGCATTCATATCAATAATCAGGCGGCCAATGGCTTGGGTTTCGTTAAGTTTAGCGGCAAGTTCTTCCGCTTCAGCTACGCTTGGGCCCTTACCATCAGCGCTAGCAGTTTGTGCCGCTAGCTCTTGCTGTAGGTTTAACCTTAAGGCTTCTAATTGCTTTTGTTCGTTTTCACGAATACTGGCGCGACTAAACACCGTGGCTTCCGGGTGCGCTAAGTGGCTAAAGCCCCCTGCCCGTTCAATAATATCGGCTAAGCGCTCACCGCGTTTAATGGTATAGGTACCTGGGAAGCGTACTTCACCCGCTAGCAATACGGTATTGGTTTCACGCCATTCTGGGATACGCTTAATTTGTAAGGTGTCTTGCGCTTGTAAAACGGTACTCTCGGCTTGGTTTAAGGTAATTACCTTGTGTTCAGTACTAAATTGGTTGATATTATTGGTTAAACGGCGAGTAAGTTCGGCATTAACGACATAGCTAGAATCTCTAAACCCCCCCGCAACATTGATTAGATCTTGTGCATGCATGCTGCTAGTTAACGGATAGCTACCTGGAAAACGAACATCGCCCTCAATAGTTACAACTAACTGCGGCGTATGCTTATCAGATTGCTGCAATAAAGTAGCTATTAAGTCTTTAATTACGGGCTCTCGCGGTTGTGTCATAGAAAACACATACAGTTTATCCAACGGCTGTAAGGTTAAAGCCAGTGTATTTTGATCGGCTAAGGATACTACTTGTACCGTGGTTTTAATGGTTTCTTGGTTAAAACGTGCTAGTAAGGCATAGTCTTTATCAACAAACTGATCTAAATCGAAACCGGCTTGTAGTAAGTTAGCAATGGTCATGCTTTCAGTTAACGGGAAATCGCCGGTAAAGCGGCTAAAACCCAACAATGAGACAACTTTAGGTGGTTGTAAAAAGCGTGCTTGGTTTCTAAGCTCGGTAATTAAGCTCGCTAAACGCTCGGTACGTTCTTCGTTACTGCCAAACAAATAGAGGGTATCGCGTGGCATTAATCGAATGTTAGCACCAGAGTTTGGTTGGTTTATCGCCTGCGCAGGGTTGAATGCAATCACTTCAATTTCGCGAGTTGGATACGTTTCACGGCGAATAATACCGTAGTTTAAATCAGGGTTTGGCAATAGCTCTCGCATATCGGGTAGCACATCGGAAATGCGCATGCCTTCGCGCCAACCAAAACCACCTGGGCGTTGGACGTGCCCGGTTAAGCGTACGATATTCTCAATTTGATCCAGTACCGAATACACTTCGATGATATCTCCAGAACGTAAAGCGGTGTTTTTACCTGCATCGGTAGAGAGATCGATATCTTTTAACATTTTGCTGCCATTGGCGTCGATACGCTCTACTCTAGAGGCAGCAGGGAAAGCCGTGGGTAAAAAGCCTCCAGCCAAGCGAACTATATCATTGGCTGTTCTTTCATTTTTTAACTCATAAATGGCAGGGCGTAATACTTCGCCACCTATACCCACGGTGCGCTCAACAGTAGGAATAAATACTACATCGCCAGGTTGTAAGCGAATATCACCTGAAGTATCTCCTTTCAGTAATAGGTTGTATAAATCTAGGTTGGCAACTGTTTTGCCATTACGTTTAATTTCGATATTGCGTAACGAGCCGATATTTTTGATACCACCCGCAGCAAAAATGGCATGCGTGGCGGTAGATAATGAACTAATGGTGTAGGCGCCAGGCTGAAAGGCTTCGCCCAACACAAAAACACGAATTGAACGCAGCGTACCCATGGTAACGTTTACTTGGTTACCAATCATTTGCTGCTCTACTACTGTGGCTAAATTTTGCTTTAACTCACTAAAAGTTTGGCCAGCGACCATTAAAGGGCCAATATTAGGAAAGAATATTTGACCATCTCGGTCAACCGTAAGCTCTTGTTGCAGATTCTCTTTACCAAAAAGCTGGATACGGATGCTATCGCCCGGGCCAACCAAGTAATCGGCGGTTACTGGCGCATCAGAAATAGGTGCAAAAGTCGTTGGCGAGCCTGCAAATAAATCGTAGCCAAATTGGTTTAGGTTTTGTCTAAGATTACGAGTTTGCTGCTTAACCTCATCGGTTATTTCTGTTGCCTCTTCATCTTGGCTGTTGTTTTTGAGCTCAAGATGCATTCGTTCTATCGCATTATTGTTAGCCGTTTCTTGTATTGTTCGAGGAGTAACTAATTCATTTAGTGACGGCGAAACTGCAGGTGTTGCTTTTGTTGGAGCGCTTAATTGCGATAAATCTACGCCATATTGTGCGGCAAGGGCTTCTTGCTGTGCGCGAGGAAGTTGCTTGAATTGTTCTATTTGCGCTGCTGATATTTGTTGCGCTGTTGCATTTGCACTAAGCAGCAACGCTGTAGCACTAAACAATACAGTGCGGAAAATATGTTTAGACAACCTCATTCATTTTCTTCCATATGTTGGTAATGTGAGAATTACTGTTTTGTAGCCTTTTAGGCACGCTACCGCCACTGAGTTATGCGCCCCAGGGCTAGATATTCTTATTTTCAAGCGCGAAAGTATAACCTACCAAGGCGCTACTTTATTACTTTATTACGTACTTTTTGTGACAACCGTTAGTGGTTGGGCACTAGGTTACTGTTATCCATACTTAATTGCAGTTGCTGCCCTAAAAAGGTCAGCAAGATTAAGCTGCGGCTTTCGCCCTCGGCTTGTTGAAATACGGCATTTAAATGCGCAAAGGGGCCAGTGAGTATTTCTACTTTATCGCCAGCCTTGAAAGGGTGTTCGGGCAATTTAGCCTGTTGCTGTATTTGCTGCCTCAGTAAGGTATGCACAAGGCTAGCCGGCACTTGCGCCAAGGCTTGACCGAACTTCACAAAGCCGGCTACACCACGGGTGCTGCGCACTACCGATAAATTTAAACCGCTATTTGGTTTTAAAAAAATATAACGCGGAAATAATGGCTCGGTTTTAACTACCGCTTTA
>CAZNXI010000212.1:0-1411 GCA_964577005.1 uncultured Rheinheimera sp. | reverse complement strand
AGCCTTGATTCGCTAATTGCTGCTGGGCCCGGCTTTCTTCGCGAGGCTTGCTGTATAGGAGATACCAGTTATCCATAACCTACTACTGTTTCCACAAAATCATTTGCATATTACGCCTTATACCCGCTAGCGGTCAAAAGCTTTTGGTAAGTCGCCAGCGTGCTTGCTGCTTTTATATGCATTACCAACGCCACTCCCAACGCAAGCCAACGCTGTGTTGATAGCTTTGCTTGCTTTCAACATTACTTGGCTCGGCAGCTAAGGCTGGCTCTGCCAGTTTCGCTAGTTGATAATCGGCTTGTAATAAGCCTTGAAATAACGGGAATTGGTAACCCAAGTTGAGGCTGGTTTCCGCTTGCGCCTCTACTGCATTAGGTAAGGTGAAAACCGGCGCAGCCTCGGTTACATTGGCGGCATGAAAATCGCGCTGGGTTAAACGA
This sequence comes from uncultured Rheinheimera sp., assembly GCA_964577005.1. Lineage (GTDB taxonomy): Bacteria > Pseudomonadota > Gammaproteobacteria > Enterobacterales > Alteromonadaceae > Alishewanella. Next base: position 971 of record CAZNXI010000212.1, on the reverse strand, counting down.
ATATAACCGGCTTGCCCAGTTGGGGTGCTAACGTGCAGCCCAGCTACCAGTTGTTTATGCGCAGCTTGGCTATCGGCTTGCTGGCTGATATTTTGCCAAGCATAGTATTGTGCCGGTTGTTGCTGATACTCGGCATAAAACCGCAGTAAGACATACTGATTACCCAAGTGATAACGGGCACCTAGTAACCAAGCACTGGCACTTTGATAGTCGCGGTTGCTTAGTTGCTGCGATACTTCGCCATAGACCGCAGCGGCTTGGCTTAGATTAAATTGTGCATCTGCACCAAAGGTACGAATATTAGCCAAGCTTAAAGGCGCAAAGTTAAGCAGTTGCTCGGGTTGCTTTGGGCTAATGCTGCGTTGGCTTAAACCTATTTCTAGCTTATCAAAAGGTTTTAGCCCCACGCGGCTGGCAAAAAACGTGGCGTGGCGCAGCACATCTGTACCGGCATGGTAACCATATTGCACGTTAAGCGTAACGGCACCTAACCAGTCTAGCGAATCATGTAAAGGTAAATTAGGGTTTAACCGATTAACCTGCAGCAAACGCGTGGGTTGCTGATTGGCATTTTGGTTAAAGCTATGGCTAATGCTAGGGCCCCACCATTGTTGCTGTAGCGAGGCACTAAGTACCCAGTTGCCCGCAGTGTAGGCAGCATAGGTATTGTTCCAGCTATCGGTGTTTTCACTGAGCGGATTGGCTGCACTATTGGCGCTATTAATAAAACTATCGTGATTAAATTGTTTAAATACACCAGCGCTCCAGTTGCCGCCAGCTACCTCGGTGCCAAGACTAAGCTGAGCTTTTTGCTGATAATTATCGCCAAATCCGTTTTTATCAACCGCGTCACTAGCGCCTTTCACCGCGACTTGTCGAGTATGGCTTTGGCGAGCAAAACTGGCAGCAGCTTGCACACGAAAAAAGGCATGTTGGTTCGCGGGTGTTAGCTGGTTTACATCGATATTTGC
>CAZNXI010000211.1:0-4423 GCA_964577005.1 uncultured Rheinheimera sp. | reverse complement strand
GTTTTATAAACAAATGATTTATATAATAATCAAGACTAAAGTCGCATATTAGCCACGATTTTATTGCAGTATGGGCTTGCCATCTGCAAATATCGGAGTAGATTAAGGCTGTCGCTTCGGTGGCACGACAACATGGATAACAGAGTTAAGGAAGCTATCTGCACGTAAAGTGCGCTGTGTTTTAAGATGCCCAGAAGGTATCAGGCTCTAAAGCCAAACAAGGATGATTACCAAAGTATCAGGAAGATCGCGAATAAAAAAATCTTTGCAGGGAAAGCGTTTAATAACATACGGATAATTTGCAACATGGTGTTGACTGCGCATCAGGATGAATTACGCAAATCGAGAGAAGTGTTGACCTCTAGGCACGAATAAACAGGGCGATAAGTTAATCTTATCGCCCTTTGTTTTTTGTAACTTTGCAATGCGATAAAAAATATTATGCCAAATGCTGTTTGTCCACTCTGCCAAAATACGCATACCACTATCTTTAGTCAGGATCAGCAACGACTGTATTGGCAATGCCAACGCTGTTTCTTGGTTTTTGTTGCCAGAGCAGACTTACTGTCACCAGAAGCAGAACGAAAACATTATTTGTTGCACAATAACGATGTATTGGATGTCGGCTATCGCCAGTTTCTAAGTAAACTCGCCAATCCGTTACTGTCTATGCTGGGTAAGGATACCAAGCAAGGTTTAGATTTTGGCTGTGGTCCTGGCCCATTGTTAGCAAAAATGCTGTCAGAAGCTGGGCATCATATGCAGGTTTGGGATCCCTTTTTCGCCAATATCCCAGACGTACTTACCCGACAATATGACTTTATTAGCTGTACCGAAGCAATAGAACACTTTGTGAATCCTGGTAATGAGTGGCAGCTTTGGCTACAACTGCTAAAACCGGCAGGATTGCTGGCGATTATGACAAAATGCTATCCAGATGCGGTAGCCTTTGCAAACTGGCATTATAAACGTGACCCAACGCATATTAGCTTTTTTAGTGTGCAGACTTTTCAATGGCTGGCGCAGCAATATCATTTACAATTAGCTTTTCCAACAAATGATGTGGTGATTTTCCGTAAAGCTGGTTAAAATGTGCGCCCTTTTTTACTGGTAGCAAATTTATTATGACGCGTCAAAAAAAATCCCGTAATGCCGGCAATAATGGCCAGCGCCACTTGCCAGCGAGTGAGATCCGTAAAGTTCGGGAACATAAGGATGAATCCAAGAAAAAAGGCGCGGGATTAAAATCCGGTAACCGCAATAGTATGCAAGAATCTAAAGCGGCAAATAGCAATAAGCAGCAAACCACCAATAAAGATCCACGTATTGGCAGCAAAAAGCCTATCCCTCTGGGTGCTGAGGTAGTCACTGAGCAACAAGACACGGCACTATTGTTATCACAACAGCCCAAAGCATTATTAAAAGCGGTTAGGCCTATTGCCATAACGCCTGAAGCAGAACTCGCTGAGATTGAAGCAGATACTCGGTTACAAGCGCTATTAGAGCGGGTAGAGCGAGATGAGGTCTTAACTGGCAAAGACGCAAAGTATTTCAACACCAAAACGGCACGCCTGACTGAGCTGTTAGCCTTATTAGGCTTGGCTGATACAGAAAGCACTGACGCAGATCAAACAACACAGGATGACGACGAGGATCCATTAGCGCGTTTCGAGCGAACTGATTGGCGTAAAACGTTATTAGGTGACGAGGACTAAGTGTGACCATATTCTGGGCATTAGCATTAATACTGGGGGCGGCAATTATTGCAGCTCTCGCATTTTATGCCGGCAAACTGCTGTGGCTGTTAAAACAGCAAAACAAACGTCAACAACAAGAGCAGCTTTTACAACAAGAGAAAGTGCTCGAAAAGAAACGCTATTTACAAGAAAGCATTGTGCTGATTAGCCGTGCCATGCAAGAACAACAATGTGAGCTTTCGGAAGGCGCATTACGCCTTTGGGTCTTGCTGGACCACTGGCCACAAGATAACAAACCCGATGCGATTCAAACCTATCCGGGTTTATATCAAATGTATCAGGTGGTGAAAAACATGCCGACCCACCAAGCTAGGAAAGATCAAGATAAAAAGCTAACGCGACAACAGGATAAGCAGCGCCAGCAAGCAGAAATTGATTTACGCGAATTAATACAACTTGACGTGAAAAAGCTACTTGAACGTTTTCAGCAGGCCTAACGCCTGCTGAAAATACCTCAAGACTATTGCTGCTTATACACTTTACCGCCTTTCATCACAAAGCTCACCTTGCCCATCACGTTAATGTCCTGCAATGGATCTCCCAGCACAGCAATAATATCAGCCACTTTGCCCGCCCGAATGGAACCAAACTCTTCCTCAACGCCAAGTAGCTTCGCACCCTCAATCGTTGCAGATTGAATAGCGGCCATTGCTGGCATGCCCGCTTCCGTCATATAAACAAACTCACGCCAATTTTCACCATGCGCGCCAACACCGGCATCTGTACCAAAGGCAATCTTTACGCCAGCTTCATAAGCTCTGGCAAAGGTTTGCTGAATTAATGGTCCGATGGCGGCAGCTTTAGGACGCACCAGATCGGGGAAAAAACCCTCAATCTGCGCTTTATCTTGCACCCACTTACCCGCACTAATGGTTGGCACATAGTAAGTTCCATGCTTCTTCATTAACGCCATGGTTTCCTTATCCATAAAGGTTCCATGCTCAATAGAGTCCACGCCGGCTTTAATTGCCCTCTCCATTCCTTCTTTACCATGGGCATGCACCGCGACTTTAAAGCCGTAATCACGCGCCGTACTGACTATGGCTTCTAACTCCTCAGTAGTAAATTGCGGGTTCATACCACTTTTGGCTACACTTAATACGCCACCGGTCGCAGTCACTTTAATTAAATCTGCACCCTCTTTATAGCGTTGTCGCACCGCTTTACGCGCATCATCGGCACCATTAATAACACCTTGCTTTGGACCAGGATCACCCAGTAAGGCATAAGCCAAGCCATTCGTAGGATCGGCATGCCCGCCAGTTGTGGCTAAAGACTTGCCAGCAGCATAAATCCGCGGCCCTTTAACAAAGCCTTGTGCAATAGCCTTACGTAAGGCTACGCTGATATGATGGCTATCGCCCAATTCACGCACAGTGGTAAAACCTGCCATCAATGTTTTTTCAGCAAACACCGCGCCGCGTAACGCAAAATCGGCTTCATTTAAACGCTGGGCTTCACCATAAGACGTGGCGCTGATTTGCGTCGAAAAATGGGTATGCATATCCATCAAGCCAGGTAAAACGGTATGACTGCGTAAATCAATAATCTGGCCAACAGGGTTAGGATTATGATACCCCGCCTTTACTTCTGTAATTTTATCATCCACCACAATAATGGTTTGTGCAGTAAGGATTTGTTTATCCTCTGCGGTGATAAGCTTGCCGGCATGAATATAGATTGGATTGGCTATTGCAACTACTGGGGATAACAATCCAGTCGCCAGTACCAGGGTAGACGCTTTTATCATAGTTATATTCCTCTGGGAGTAGAATATAAACTATGAGCCTGATTAAGCAGCAGAGCAATGACATTGCGGTAATTCGTGTAAAAACGTCGTTCGATCTTTTAGAGGTAGCTCAAACTTCCACGGTTTCTTCAGCAAGAACAAAGCGATGACCTGCACTATGAATACTCCAACGTTGCAGCACCGCGCTAGTGCTTGAAGAATCAGCATCACAGCGAATTTCCTCGAATTCGGCATGTTCTACTAACTGATAATAGACATTACGATGTAAACGGGCATGTAAGCCACGCCATAGGCTTAGATATGGCACTTGCTGCCCCACAAATTGCCGCAGCGACAAAGGATTGGTCATCGACAAGGGCACAGTATCACCTAAGTTTGTGGTTAACCATAACTCAGGCCCAGCAGCGCCCGCTAACCATTGGCTTTGCGTAATCAGAAAAGGCACATCCGCTACCTGAATACGCACCTTTTCAACAGGTGTTTGTAAGAAATACTCCTCGCCCTGACAGAGCAAAACACTGGCAAACAACTTAACCAACGGCAAACGAGTAATCTGACTTCCTTGATAAAACCAATTACCATCAACATCAATATGTACAGGTAAATCACCACAAAATGGCGGGTTCCAGCTTTCCACTGGCGACAGCTGTGGCTGTTGTAACTGGAGCTGTAATCGCAATAAGTCCATAAAGTATTGCCCTTAATGTCAGAGTAATTAAGCTTAGCGCCAAGAGTAAGCATCGGCCAATAGCCAATTCAGAGCCAGTTCAGCATAAAAAGAGTTCAATAATAGCGCAACGAGCCAAGTAATCGTGCTGAATAATGAGGAAAATTAGGAGAGAAGTGGGGTGACTGATGGGGCTCGAACCCACGACAACCGGAATCACAATCCGGGGCTCTACCAACTGAGCTACAA
>CAZNXI010000210.1:0-4444 GCA_964577005.1 uncultured Rheinheimera sp. | reverse complement strand
CAAACCACTGGAAACGGGCCAAACCGTTGAAATTATTACCAGCCCAGGCGGTAAGCCCAATGCGAATTGGTTAAATTATGTGGTCACCAGCCGTGCCATTTTGGGTATCCGCAACTACCTGAAAAAGCAGCAGCAGAACGAAGCCATTACCTTAGGTAAACGCTTGCTAACGTCGGCCTTAGGCAACGTAAAAATTGAAGATATTGCGCCAGAGCGCATCGAGCAAGTACTGGCCAATGTGCATCAACAATCGCTAGATGCCCTTTACATCGAAATTGGCTTGGGTAACCAGCTGCCTATCGCTATTGCCCGCCGTCTACTCGGCGAATTTGAAAGTGACGAACCACAAAGCAAAGCGCTGCCGTTACCGAAAGGCAATACCTTTATTGTTGGCTCGGAAGGCATGCTAGTGACCTTTGCCAAATGTTGCCGCCCTATTCCGGGCGATCCGATTGTGGCTAACGCCACGCCGGGCAAGGGCTTAAATGTGCATCGCCATGATTGTCGCAATATCAAAGGCTGGGAGAAAGAACCCGCCAAGTTCTTCCCAGTGCGCTGGGATAACACCACTGAAAAACAATTTTTATGTGATATTCGCGTCTTTATTATCAATCGACAGGGTGTATTGGCCAAGCTAACCTCGGTCATCGCCTCGCATGACTCAAACATTCAAGACTTGTCGACCGACGATCGCGATACCGGCGAATATGTGATTAAAATTACTTTGTCGGTGAATGGCCGCGTGCATTTAGCCAACGTGATGCGGAAAATTCGGGTACTGCCCGATGTGCAAAAAGTATATAGAAGGAAGTAACTTAACATGTCTAAAGTGATTATTCGCACCAACGATGCGCCAGCCGCGATTGGCACTTACAGCCAAGCGGTAAAAATTGGCACCACCGTGTATTTATCGGGCCAAATTCCGTTAGTGCCGGCCAGCATGCAAATGGTATCAGAAGACTTTGCCGAGCAAACGCACCAAGTGTTTAAAAACTTAAGTGCCGTGTGTGAAGCGGCCGGTGGCTGCTTAAATGATATGGTGAAAGTGAATATCTTTTTAACTGATCTCAGCCAATTTGCTACCGTTAACCAAATTATGAGCCAGTATTACGCCGAGCCCTACCCTGCGCGCGCGGCAGTTCAAGTGAGTGCCTTACCGCGTGGCGCGCAAATTGAAATTGATGGCGTGATGGAAGTTCCCTCCACCTATTAAGGTCGACGGTTGTCCGCAAGGTGTGTCAGCTTAGTTACCTTAACCTGACACACCGCAGTACCCTGCTTAAACCCAAATGCTGTTTGTAGCAACAGCAGATTAAGAGAAGCGCATTTTGAGCCAAACCCAGCTAGATAATATTGCCATTTCGGCCATTAAAGGCGTCGGTAGCAAAGCGGCCGAACGCTTGGCCAAATTGGCGATCTTTAGCATTCAAGATCTGCTGTTTCATCTACCGCTGCGCTACGAAGATCGCACTCGCCTCTACCCTATCGCCGACTTAATGCCCCTGGTGCATGCTACTGTACAAGGCGAAGTACAAAGCAGCGAAGTGCAATTTGGCAAAAGACGCAGCTGGTTGGTGACGCTGCGCGATCATAGCGGCAGCATCACCTTACGTTTTTTTCATTTTTCGGCGGCGCAAAAAAATGCCGTAGAAAAAGGCACCTTACTGCGCTGTTTTGGCGAAGTTAAACGCGGGCCACGCGGGCTAGAAATGCTGCATCCAGAATATCGGGTGATCCACGCCGAGCAAACCGATAACGCCGTGGCAGAAACCCTAACGCCGATTTACCCCACTACCGAAGGCTTAAAACAAGCCACTTGGCGTAATTTAACCGATGCGGCGCTCAGTTATTTAGATCGCTATGCGCCAGCCGAGTATTTACCTACTGGCTTGTTACCCCAGCCGTGGTCGCTGGCCGATGCCCTGCGTTATATCCATCGCCCCCCGCCAGACGCCGCCTTAAGCTTGCTGGAAAGCGGCAAGCATCCGGCGCAACAACGGCTTATTTTAGAAGAGCTGATTGCGCAGCAGCTCAGCATGTATCAGCTGCGTAGCCAAGGCCAGCAACAACAAGCGGTGGCCCTAGCCCGCCCCGAACCATTGTTGGCGCAATTTTTAGCGCAGTTACCTTTTACGCCCACCGGCGCACAGCAGCGTGTGGTGCAAGAAATTCAGCACGACTTAGCGCAAGCCTTACCCATGCTGCGTTTAGTGCAAGGCGACGTTGGCTCAGGCAAAACCTTGGTGGCCGCCTTGGCAGCGCTTACCGTAATAGGTAATGGCTACCAAGTGGCGTTAATGGCGCCAACGGAATTACTGGCTGAACAACATGCCCTAAATTTTCAGCGCTGGTTTGCGCCCTTAGGCATCGAGCTGGCGTGGTTAGCCGGTAAAACCAAAGGTAAAGCCCGCCAAGCCAGCTTAACCGCCATTGCCAGTGGCAGTGCACAAATGGTGATTGGTACTCATGCGCTGTTTCAAGATCAAGTGAGTTTTCAACAATTGGCGTTGGTGATTATCGATGAGCAACATCGTTTTGGCGTGCATCAACGCTTAGCACTGCGTGAAAAAGGCGGCATTGCTCACCATTATCCGCATCAACTGGTAATGACCGCCACGCCTATTCCGCGTACCTTAGCCATGACCGCCTATGCCGACTTAGACACCTCGATTATTGACGAGCTGCCACCTGGCCGCACGCCTGTAACCACCGTCGCTATTCCAGATAGCCGCCGCGAAGAAGTGATCGAGCGAGTGCGGCAAGTGGTGACAGGGCAGCAACGGCAAGCCTATTGGGTGTGTACACTGATTGAAGAATCGGAAGCTATGCAATGCCAAGCGGCTGAAGATACCGCCGTATTGCTGCAACAAGCCCTGCCGGAGTTAAACATTGGCTTGGTGCATGGCCGTTTAAAAAGCGCTGAAAAACAGCAAATTATGCAAGAGTTTAGCGCCGGCAAGCTGCATTTATTGGTTGCTACCACCGTAATTGAAGTGGGCGTAGATGTGCCCAACGCCAGTTTAATGATTATCGAAAACCCAGAACGGCTGGGGCTGGCGCAGCTACACCAATTACGCGGCCGCGTGGGCCGTGGCAGTGCGGTGTCGCATTGTGTATTGCTGTATCATGCGCCCTTATCGCGCACCGCGCAGTCGCGCTTAAGTGTGCTGCGCGAAAGTAACGATGGCTTTTTGATTGCCCAGCGCGATCTGGAAATACGGGGTCCTGGCGAGCTGTTAGGCACCCGCCAAACCGGCCTAATGCAATTTAAAATTGCCGACTTAAGCCGCGACAGCGAACTGCTGCCCAAGGCGAGACAACTTGCCGCCACCTTATGGCAGCAGTATCGGCCAGAGAGCCTACAATTGATTAAACGCTGGCTAGCCAACAAAGAAATCTACGGCCACGCCTAACTTATCCCACGTCTCCGGTACCGGTCTGACCAGTTTATCCACAGCACTCCGGTACAGTATCCGAGTGCTGTGGATAAAGGAGCGACAATGTCAACTCAGCGATCTGCTTTATTGCTTAACTGTGATCTAGGCGAAAGCTATGGTAGCTGGACTATGGGGCTGGATGAACAGGCCATGCCACATATCGATTTAGCCAATATTGCCTGTGGCTTTCATGCTGGCGATCCGGATGTTATGGCCCGCACCCTGCAACTGGCGAAACAGCATGGCGTGAGTATTGGCGCACATCCATCTTACCCTGATCTACAAGGCTTTGGGCGGCGCAGTATGCACTGCTCTAGCACGGAAATAAGTAATCTTATTCATTATCAGGTTGCCGCGCTGGACGGTATGGCGCAATGTCAGGGGTTGAGCCTAAGCTATATCAAACCGCATGGCGCCTTGTATAACGATATGATGCGCAGCGACGCCGTGTGGCAAGCGGTATTAACCGCCGTGGCCAGCTACCATAAACCGCTGAAACTGATGATCTTAGCCACCGCCGAGGCCGCGCGCTATCAGCAACAGGCGGCTGCACTGGGCGTCAGTTTATGGTTCGAAGCCTTTGCCGATCGGCGCTATACCGCAGCCGGCACCTTAACACCGCGTAGCCAAGCCGGCGCGGTGCTGCATGGCGCTGAGGTTATGGCGCAGGTCAAGCAACTGCTGATAACAGGCACTGTCACTACCGATTGCGGGCAGGCCTTAGCGCTGCAAGCCGATACCCTTTGTGTGCATGGCGACAACCCTGCCGCCATTAACCAATTAACTGCCATAAGCGCCTTACTGCAATCATGACCGTGATCTTACCCCTGCCCGCACTGCTGCTACCGCCCGAATTAGTACCGGTGGGGCAAAGTACCTTATATGGCAATAACCCAGCATTGCCGCCGCTGCGCTTAGCCATTGCTGGCGAGCAAGCCTTTATGCTGTATATCGAGCCTGGTACTATTCACCCACGGGTAGCGGCCATGGTGCACTATTGCTGTGAG
>CAZNXI010000209.1:0-4447 GCA_964577005.1 uncultured Rheinheimera sp. | reverse complement strand
TCATGTAAGTGGCACTGTGAGTAACATCCTACTTAATGAAGGGGAGCTAGCTCCAATGGGCTTTCCAGTCGTTATGCTTACGGATATGGAAGATGCTTGGGCGCTGTTTAATGTCCGCGAAGATCTATTACACCAATTTGCAGAAGGTACTGAGTTTTCGCTTTTTATTCCAGCATTAAAACAGTCAGCCAAGTTTCGTGTCAGTCATATCGCGGTGCTGGGTGACTTCGCTACTTGGCGAGCGACGACTCCTGGCAAAGGCTTTGATATGCGAACATTTGAAGTGGAAATGCGGCCAACTGAGCCGATTACAGGCTTGCGCAGTGGCTTAAGCATTATTCTTGAGATACAACCTTAATGGCAGATTATGCGCCAACTCCAAATGCGAGTCGCCTTTTATCAGGGTGGGCAATTATCAAAGCTCAGCCCTGGATTTTGGCCTTGGTTACTTGGCTTCCTCCCTTATTATTTCTGTTGATTCTCAGCATTTTTGCAACGAGTACCCCGACTAAACTGCCGATTGGAGTAGTGAATCTGGATCATAGCCAAGCAGCGCGTGCTTTTGAGCGACAATTAAATGCCAGCCCTGGACTACAATATTGTTAGTGCTTTTCCCGACGTCACAGCCGGTACTCAAGCACTCCAGAATGCAGAAGTGTTAGCTTTAGTTATCATACCCAATAACTTTGCTCGAGATCTGACCCTCTCCATCAGCCCAACCATTACGGCTTTTTATAATAATCAGTATCTGCTGGCTGGAAAGTTTATCAATTCTGCTTTGATGAGCGCCTCATTAGAACTCGCAGCAAAACAAAGTGTTATGTTAAACATCAGTCATGGCTTAGCTACTCCCAAAGCCGAGGCAGCTGCAGCACCGATACAACCTCAGATAACAGCACTTTTTAACAGCAATATGAGTTATGCGCGCTTCTTGGTGACCGCGATAGCGCCAGCGATGTGGCAAATTATCATCATTATTGCCACTGTTCTGACGCTCTGTTATCGCTTAGAAAGCGCACCTATAAGTTCACATTTTTCTGACAGAGTCTATACGTTGTCTGCAGCTCTAGCCCCCGTAACACTATTGTTATTGTTACAAGGTCTGCTGATGCTGCTGTTATTTTATGTCTTTTTAGGTTGGAGTGAAGTTGCTAACCTCTTTTGGCTTCTCATAGGACTACTGCTCATGTTACTGGCCATTCAAGCGATGGCGATACTGATTGTGGCCGTGGTGAAAGATAAAGTGAAAGCCATGAGCATCAGCGCGGCTTATCTTGCCCCCGCTTTTGCATTTATGGGCATGACGTTTCCTCGTAGTGAAATGAATACTTTTGCCTGGCTATGGGGAGGTTTAATGCCTTCAACCCATTACATGAAGCTGCAAGTTGATGTGGCCGACCATGGTGCTGCTGTGGCTATTTTGCTGCAATCGATCTGTGCTTTAACGCTTTTTTTAATCGTTTTCCCCGTTGCTGTTAAATTGCTTCCTACTCACCTTAAAACACAGAGCGTTTTAAGGAGTAACAAGTGAAATTCTTAACAAATTTGTTTAACGCCTTGCAAACAGAGTCAAAACATATTTTTGGCGATAAATCAGTACTGCTGGTCATGTTTGGAGGCGTGTTATTTTATGCGCTGCTCTATCCCTCGCCCTACGAAAAAAACCTCTCTGGTGAGCAAGCAATCGCCGTAGTTGACCTTGATAACTCGGCGTTATCACGCAAATTGATTAGAATGGCAGATGCCACGCCGAAAGTTACAGTAAAAATATTCAAACCAAGTTTAGCCGCTGCACAGCCATTACTTGCGGATGGTATTGTGCAGGGTATTCTGGTTATTCCTCACCAATTTGAACGCAATCTTTATCTGGGCATCCCTGTTCAATTAGCGTTTGCGGGTGATGCCAGTTATTTTCTTATTTATGGTGACATCGTCGAAGGGTTATTAACTACCACAACGACACTAGCGGTAGAATCACAGATCTTAATGAAAATTATGACAGGTGAAAATCCAGCACGAATACCTGGCGAAATTATGGCTTTCAATACGCATACCCAGGCTGTATTTAATAGCTCAGGAGGGTATTTAAACTATATTGTCCCCGCTGTTTTTGTCTTGATACTACATCAAACACTCTTAATTGCCGCCGCAACCGTAACCATTAAAGATCGCGCGCTGCGGCGGTCTTTGCTGATAAACCCAGCTCTTGGCTTAGCTATTTTCAGTCGGTTTAGCCTATTTGTCATGTTTTACTTTATTTTGGCACTGCTTTACTTTGGTTTCTTTTTTAAATTTTACGGAATACCTCATAGTGCTGAACACCTTGAGCTAATCATTTTTACCTTACTGTTTTTAAGTACAACAACTTTATTTGCCATCTGCTTAGGCTATGTGCTGCCTAGACCAGAACTGATTACTATTATTGTCTTACTCTCCTCTTTACCCTTGGTATTTACCGCTGGCTTTGCATGGCCAACAGTTAACTTACCAAGCTGGCTAGATCAAATTACGCTCCTCATTCCAGCTAAACCGGCAATTCAAGGGTTCTTAAAATTAAACCAAATGGGTACGCCGCTAAGCAATCTTGTAACTGAAATGAGCTATCTGAGCGGGATGTTTTTTGCATTCTTGTTGATAGTAACTCGCTTAATTTACGTTTCATCAAAGGCGGCGGCTTCTTTTGTCAATAAACACCCAAGCAGCAACTAATCCCTATTAGTCCCCTAAGTGAACGCCATGGTTGCTGGTTCTGCACAGCTCAAACTAAACTTTATTGTTAATTTGGCAATGTACAGACAACCAAGTAACAATATCCAAATATACATCTTGTTTGAAAACTTCATTTAAGATTTCATGACGCCCTTCTGGATAAAGCCGCAACTGAATAGAGCCTTTATGCAAAGCCGAAAACTTTCTAGCTAATTGCTTTACTCCTTTACCATAATTTCCTACTGGATCTTGCTCTCCGGCAATAAAAAACAGTGGTAAACCAGCCGGTACTTGTTTTATTGCCGCTGTTTTACTTACTTCAGCCACCAGTACCGCCAACTCATAAAAAAATCCTGACGTCGGAATAAAAGCACAATAAGGATCAGCCATATAAGATTGCACCACGCTTTTATCACTGCATAACCAAGCATAAGCTGACTCTTGCTCAACAAACGTCCTGTTATAACCGTAAAAGGTCAGGGTATTCAACAATAGATCCGGCTTTATTCCTCTGCCTATTCGCCAATAAGCCAGCATTTTTCCAAACCAGCTTTTAACCGGTTGAGGTCCTGCAGTACCGCAAATAATAGCCCCGTTAATCAGCCGCCCGTAACGCGTTAAATAGGATCTCACGATAAAAGACCCCATACTGTGTCCCAACAAGAATAGTGGGTAATTTGGATATTTTTGCCGGTAGAACTGTGTTAAAGCATGCTGATCTTCCACTAAATTATCATGTTCACCCGCTGCGAAATGCCCAAGCAGCTGTGCCTTTGCCGTTAAACCATGACCTCGATGGTCATCAGCCACAATGATAAAACCTTGCTGTTGGCAAAAACGAGCAAAGTCGTTATAGCGGGCCGCGTGTTCAGCCATCCCATGCACAATTTGCAATATCCCCTTGCACTCACCTACTGGCAACCATTGATGCACAGCTAAAATTTGGCCATCAAAAGACGTAAAATTAAACACTTCTCGTTCTGACATACAAATAAGCTTCCTACTTGCTCTTCTTGTTAACCAAAGTAAAGATATGAAAGATAGATATTTTTTCAAATAGTCATGCTTTAATAGTGCTATTTAAGCCACGTCTACGTTCAATGCGCAATTGCCATTCGCTGCCGCTGGGGTCTTTGCATCAGAAACGCTAAGGGAATCATACAAAATGCAGCCATGCCAGCTAGAAAAAAAGCGTCTTGAAATGCCAATAGTGATGCTTGTTTTGCAACCTCAGCCGCAGCCAACTGCAATGCGGTAGGCTGATGTATACCCATACCAAGTGGCGCAACCCAATTGACAAAATTTGGATTAAACACCGAGACCTCGCTGAGCAATATACTAGAATGAAAACCTGTTCTTTCGGTTACTTGCCAACCAATAATAGCAATACCAATTGATGAGCCAATAGAGCGCGTAACGCCATAAATGCCCGAGGCTTCATCTTGTTGAGCTGCGGTAATATTTTGAAAAGCTAATGTTGACATGGGTACAAAAAACAGTCCCATACCAAGTCCGGATATCACCCCGGGCATAGCTAAATCCCAAAAACTGGCACTCAAGGTTAAGTGAGTCAAGAGTATGTTGCCGAATCCAGTTAGCAACAATCCTAATACCATTAAGCCGCGAGGATCGACTAACTTAATCAGCACAATCCCAGTAAATACCATTGAAAAGCCTGCAGCGATGCCTCTTTGTATAAACATATAACCAGCATCGAGAATTGGATAGCCCATTAATC
>CAZNXI010000208.1:3364-4498 GCA_964577005.1 uncultured Rheinheimera sp. | reverse complement strand
TGCCATGAAAGGCTTAGACGGTGGCCGGATTAATATCGCTACATGCTCTATTGGCACGGCGCAACAAGCGCTGAATACCGCGCGTAATTACATGTTAGAGCGTCAACAGTTTGGTAAGCCGTTAGCCGCTTTTCAAGCCTTACAATTTAAATTGGCGGATATGGCCACCGAGCTGGTTGCTGCCCGTCAGTTAGTGCGTTTAGCTGCCTTTAAATTAGACGTTGACGATCCGGAAGCCACTGCTTACTGTGCTATGGCGAAACGCTTTGCCACCGATGTTGGCTTTACCGTGTGTGATCAAGCGCTGCAATTGCATGGTGGCTATGGGTATATCAAAGAATATCCGCTAGAGCGGCATTTCCGTGACGTACGGGTGCATCAAATTCTGGAAGGCACTAATGAGATTATGCGATTAATCATTGGTCGCCGCCTACTCGATGAAGCGGCTGGCGCTATTCTATAACGTCTGTCATAAAGCAAGGTTACACTCGGCCGCCGTTATACGGCGGCAAGTGCTGCCCAGTAAGTTTGGCAGCCACAGCTAAGGAATACCCATGCTTGAAAATACGCTAACCGCAGTGGTGCTATATGATGAGCTCACTGCAGACAATGGTAAAAAAATTGCCATCGCGACCTTAAATTCGGAAAAATCTCTCAATGCGTTAAGTTTGCCAATGGTGGAATCACTGCTGCCAAAAATGCAGCAGTGGAAAGCGGATCCGCAAATCGCCTTGGTGATTTTACAAGGTGTGGGCGACAAGGCCTTTTGTGCCGGTGGCGATATCCGCGATCTGTATCAGGCGATGACAGATCAACCGGGTACTTATCAGCCCTATGTGGAAGAGTTTTTTACCAAGGAATATCGCCTAGACTACCTAATTCATACATTCGATAAACCGGTGCTGGTGTGGGGCAATGGCATAGTGATGGGGGGCGGCTTAGGCTTAATGGCGGGTGCATCGCATAGAGTCGTGACGAGTACTAGCCGAATTGCTATGCCTGAGATGGCCATTGGCTTATATCCTGATGTGGGTGCAAGCTGGTTTCTAAATCGCATGCCGGCTGGATGTGGCTTGTTTTTAGGGTTAACCGGTGCCTCTATCAATGCGGCAGATGCACGTTTTATTGGCTTTG
>CAZNXI010000208.1:0-3354 GCA_964577005.1 uncultured Rheinheimera sp. | reverse complement strand
GGCGGATGTGTTTATCTGCCATGAACAAAAGTCGCAGGTTTTCGATAAGCTACTGACGGTCAAATGGGGCGATACGGTGGCCCTTAATCATCAAAAACTCTCCGATTTGTTAAGACAGCAAGAGCAAGGCTGTCGCACACAAATGCCGCTGAGCCAAATTCGGCCTTATCAAGAAGCGATAGCGTCACTTGCCGCCTTGCCTGATCTTCGTGCTGTGATGCAAGCTATTCTTGATCTGGCTGGCGAAGATAAGTGGCTCAGTAAAGCGAAAGATTCCCTGCGTTACGGCAGTGCCATTACCGCACATATTGTTTATCGCTTGTTACAGCTGGGACAAAGCAAAATTCTGGCAGACAGCTTCCGTTTAGAGCTCGGTTTGAGTGTGCAATGCGCGAAATTAGGGGAATTTCAGGAGGGCGTAAGGGCCTTACTGATCGATAAAGATCTGCAGCCAAAATGGCAATATGCTGATGTGGCGAGCGTTCCAGAAGAGGTTATTAAAGAACTCTTTCGTTCTCCTTGGGCCGCAGAAGCTCATCCGTTACGTGATTTAGGTAAGCAAGAAGGATAATTAGAAGATGGCAAAGGTCGCGTTTATTGGTTTAGGTAATATGGGTGGCCCGATGGCCAGCAATTTAGTCAAAGCAGGGCATGAGGTGACTGCCTTTGATTTGTCCGTTGCCGCCTTGGCACAAGTAAAAGCCGATGGTGCGGCGGTCGCGAGCTCGGCTGCAGATGCAGTGGTTGGCGCAGATTTTGTGATTTCGATGCTGCCTGCGGCGAAGCATGTGTTAGGTTTATATTTAGGTGAGCAAGGCATTGCTAATACTATTAGTAAAGAGGCCTTGGTCATTGATTGTTCCACCATTGATGCAGAGAGCGCGCGTAAATTAGGTGCTGCTTTAGCCGAGCAAGGTATTGCCTTTATTGATGCGCCAGTGTCTGGTGGTGTGGGCGGTGCTAAAGCGGGGACTTTAACCTTTATTGTTGGTGGTAGTGATAGCGATTTTGAGCGCGCGAAAACGGTGCTGGCGCATATGGGTAAAAACTTGTTCCATGCCGGTGCTGTCGGCGCCGGGCAGGTGGCAAAGATCTGTAATAATATGCTACTGAGTATCTTGATGGCAGGCACGTCGGAAGCGCTGCAGATGGGTATTGATAATGGCTTAGATCCGAAAGTGTTGTCGGAGATTATGCTAAAAAGCTCCGGCCGGAATTGGACGTTAGAGCTGTACAATCCGTGCCCAGAGGTGATGCCTAATGTGCCGTCGTCAAATGGTTACCTAGGTGGTTTTATGGTGGATTTGATGGTGAAGGATTTGGGTTTGGCGCTGGAGGCGGCGTTGCAGAGTGGTAGTAGCACGCCGCTGGGGGCGTTGGCGCGTAATATGTATGTGGCGCATCAGCGGGCGGGTAATGGTAAGCTGGATTTTTCCAGTATTTTTACGGCATTTGAAAAGCGCGAGGGGTAATGTTCTCCGAATCGCGTTGAGGCTCCGTACATTTTTTCTGAGACACGCCATGAACCATCCATGGGGCTCGATTACGGCCATCCATGGCCTCCAACGGTCTCAGAAAAAAGTACATACGCCTCCTCGCTAACACCGAGTGCGCTTAAGGTTTTTCTCACAGACACAGATGAACTATAGTTCTGAGTATTCGGAACAAAGCGGCGAAAGTACATCCGTATAAGCCGCGGTGTTCACTTGGAGTTAGTTGTTACTTACAGGGTCTTTCTATATTGCTGTAAATATAATTATGAGTTAACAGGTCCTATTATGAACTTACAAGACAAAACAATAGTAATCACCGGTGGTGCCCAAGGTTTGGGTCTGGAGATGGCACGGATGTGTGCTGCTGCAGGTGCTAAGCTGGCGCTGATTGATATGAATAACGAGCAATTAGCGGCGGCGGCAGCGGACTTATCTGCATTGACGCAGGTGCAAACTTATGTAGCGAATGTGGCAGATGAAGCGCAGGTTGAAGCTACTTTTGCGCAAATTGATCAGGATTTTGCCGGTATTCATGGCTTGATTAATAACGCCGGTATTTTGCGCGATGGTTTGTTGTTAAAGGTGAAAGACGGCGAGTTAGTGGCGAAGATGCCTTTGCAGCAATTCCAGTCGGTGATTGATGTGAATTTAACGGGCGTGTTTTTATGTGGTCGTGAGGCGGCAGCTATAATGGTAAAACGCGGTACTCAGGGCGTGATTATCAATATGTCTAGTGTGGCGCGCGCGGGCAATATGGGGCAGACTAACTATGCGGCGTCTAAAGCCGGTGTGGTGGCGATGACAGTGACTTGGGCGCGTGAGCTTGGGCGTTATGGCATTCGCGTTGGCGCTATTGCACCAGGGGTGATCCGTACTGCGATGACGGATGCGATGAAGCCGGAAGCGCGTGAGCGGTTAGAAAAAATGAAGCCGGTTGGACGTTTAGGTGAAGCGGCTGAAATTGCCCATACTGCGAAGTATATTTTTGAGAACGATTTCTTTACCGGTCGGGTAGTAGAAATTGATGGTGGTATTGCGTTTTAAGTGTGATGTATTTCTAAAAAAGGTGCTGCGGCGCCTTTTTTTAGGGCTGTAAGGCACTTATCTGCAAAGCTATAGCCTGCGGCTTTTAAGATGAGCGGGTATTGCCGGCGTTCCAGTTTGCGCCGACTAAGAGCAGCTTGAAAGTATTGCGTTTACCGAGTGAATAGAAAGGAATAAAGCATGACTGTGTTTAAAAAATTAACGCCACTTTTGTTAGCGTGCAGCTTGTTGATCCCTGGCCAGTTGTTAGCTGATGACAAAGCCGAGCTAACCGCCTTGTTAAGTGAGTTTTTAGACGGCGCTACGCGTAATGATCCGGCTATTCACAATAAACATTGGGCGGATGAGCTTATTTATACCAGTTCGTCCGGCACGCGTTTTGGTAAAGCGGAATTGATGGCCAGCGTGACTAGCCGAGGTGAGCTGGCTGCAGCGGATATCAGTATGCGCTATCACAGCGAAGATGTGCAGATTATGCTGTATGGGGATCTGGCGATTGTGGCTTTTACCTTGGTCGGGCAGTCGGAGACGGAAACCTTACGGTTTTTAAACAGTGGCACTTACCTTAAACGCAATGGCCAATGGCAGGTGGTGAACTGGCAAGCAACCCGCCAAGCAAGCAAAGAAACGCTATAGTCCTTTGCAGCGGAGTGGAAAAGAGAAATAAAACAGATCGCGTCCAGACAAAGGTTCGTAACAACACAGTAGCAGTAGATAACGTAGTAAGCGCTTGGGCTTTACCCAGTATTATTGTTAGCATTTATTGTTGGAGTATTGTATGCCACACCACCGTCTTGCCCATCTAAATCATCAAGAT
>CAZNXI010000207.1:0-4498 GCA_964577005.1 uncultured Rheinheimera sp. | reverse complement strand
GTTGTAACACCCTGGTTTCGCCATCAATTGAGACTTGGCGTTCTTCCATCGCTTCGAGCAAGGCGCTTTGGGTTTTCGGACTCGCGCGATTAATTTCGTCGGC
The DNA here is from genome assembly GCA_964577005.1 of uncultured Rheinheimera sp. Lineage (GTDB taxonomy): Bacteria > Pseudomonadota > Gammaproteobacteria > Enterobacterales > Alteromonadaceae > Alishewanella. The sequence goes on along the minus strand of CAZNXI010000207.1, from coordinate 4,395 downwards.
CAACAGCACTTGACTGAAAATAGGTCCAGGTTGAAAATAAAATTGTGCTGACCGGGTATCGTAAATATTCATACCCAGTAAATCAGCGGGTAGCAGATCATTGGTGAATTGTACGCGTTTATAATTGAGGCCTAAGGCTTTGGCGAGTGCATGCGCTAAAGTGGTTTTACCCATGCCGGGTAAATCTTCAAGCAGTAAGTGACCTTCTGCCAGCAAACAGCATAGCGCCAGTCTAATTTGCTGCTGCTTACCCAAAATAACCTGATTTAAGTTTTGTTCAACCCGATGTAATGCGGATAACAAGCGACCTCCTACTGCCGTTGTGCTGCTCTCACCACACTACGCAGTAGTGAGGTACTTAGTTTTGTGGTTCTTGTAACCAACGAACTAATTCGGTTCTATTTCTACTGTTGGTTTTCTTAAAAATGGCAGAAACATGCACTTTGACGGTATTCGCACTGATCTGTAACTGGTCTGCAATCTCTTTGTTACGTGCGCCTTCGGCAATCAACATGCTGATGCGTTGTTCTTGATCGGTGAGCAGGGTGGTTGGCGCAATCCGTCTATTCGATTGCTCACGTAGCAAGAACAACGAATCCAAGGTATCTGACATCACTTTACGACCGTAATAGAGTTGCCCAGCCATCATGGTTTGTAGAGCGCGTTTTACCATGTCAGGTTGCTCATCATGATAAATAACGCCACGTAAGCCGGCAAAAATAGCACGACTAGGTTCTATCAGCTGTCGCTCTGCTTGAAATACAAATAAAGGCACTTTTCGGCTGATCGAAAGCAGTTTAGTGGAAAAACCCTTTTTGACAGAGGTTTCATGGCTAAACTGATAGCCCGCGAGCACACCTTTAATATGGCGTAACTGGCTAAAGTTCGTTAAGGAACATTGTTCTACGTCAATACCTGCGGCTATAGCATGCCGACAGGTGCTAAGCTGAGCAGTCTCATCAGTAAGTAAAATAAGACGGGAAAACCTTTCCATAATAAACACCTATATCACTAATAAAATTACTATATAACGTCATGCGGTATGTTGAAAAGTACAGTCTGCTGAAGAATACCTCATTTGTTGCTTTAAACGTCATTTACTGTTGAATTTGCATACGGTTTTTAGAGAATAGTCTTTTTGCTTACCCCTTTCAGGTGTTGCTGAGCAGAAAACGCCGCACTGCAAAGATAAAAAGTCACATTTTAGGATTGAATTTACGTCCAGAAGTCTATAAGTTTAGCGGGTGTATAATCAACCGATAGGAACAGCATCGTGACCACCTGGACGCCACAAAGTTGGCGCAATCTGCCGATCCAGCAGCAACCGCATTATCAGGATCAGCAATTATTAGCGCAAGTAGAACAACAACTTCATAAATACCCACCATTGGTTTTTGCGCAAGAAACACGGGATTTATTTAGTCAGCTCGGCCAAGTAGCCGAGGGTAAAGGGTTCTTGTTGCAGGGTGGCGATTGTGCAGAAAGCTTTAACGACTTTAACGCCCCCAAAATCCGGGATACGTTTAAAGTTATAATGCAAATGGCTGTCGTATTAACTTATGCTGGCGGTTTACCAGTAGTCAAAGTTGCGCGTATGGCAGGTCAATATGCTAAACCGCGTTCCAGTGATCTGGAAACCATTAATGGTGTGTCATTACCAAGTTACCGTGGCGATATTGTTAATAGTTTTGAATTTACAGAGCAAGCAAGACAACCTGATCCTCAGCGTTTAGTGACGGCTTATCATCATTCTGCCGCCACCATGAATTTGTTACGGGCCTTTGCTCAAGGTGGCTTGGCCGATTTACATCAGGTAAGTGCCTGGAATATGGGGTTTGTTGAAACAAATCCTTTAAAAGAGCGCTATCAAAGCGTGGCAACTCGTATTCAGGAGGCGCTGCGTTTTATGGAAATTTGCGGCATAACGGCGCAAAACTCCCCGTCTATTCGTGAAACGCAGCTTTATACTTCACATGAAGCCTTGCTGCTAAACTATGAAGAAGCCTTGACGCGTCGCGATAGTTTAACGGGTAAGTGGTATGATTGCTCTGCACATATGGTATGGATTGGTGAACGGACACGACAACTCGATCATGCGCATATAGAGTTTTTCCGCGGTATCCATAATCCGATTGGGGTGAAAGTTGGCCCAGGCATGCAGGAAGATGAGCTGATTCGTTTAATTGACGCCCTTAATCCGGACAATATTGCGGGGCGTTTAACGCTGATTACTCGGATGGGTGCTGACAAACTTGCTGATAAATTGCCTGCCTTAGTGCGTAAAGTGAAGCAAGAAGGCCGTAAAGTGGTTTGGAGTTCCGACCCGATGCATGGCAATACGGTTAAAGCCAGTAATGACTACAAAACGCGTGATTTTGAAGCCATTTTACGAGAGATTCGTAATTTCTTTGCCGTTCATAAAGCAGAAGGTACCCATGCGGGTGGGATTCATCTGGAAATGACCGGTGAACATGTTACGGAGTGTACTGGCGGTGCCTACGGCTTAAGCGAAAGTGATCTATCTTCTCGTTACTTTACCCAGTGTGATCCGCGATTAAATGCTGATCAGGTGTTAGAGCTGGCATTTTTAATTGCGGATACGTTAAGTTCTGCTCGCAAGTAAATGTTGCTGGGGAAAAACCGCCGCTGGCGCGTTACGCTAAACCCACTGAACTGGATAACCTTGTTATCCAGTTCAGCTTAGCAAATCAATACTTCTGCCTTTTTAAACCCGTACTCGAAATAATTTTTGCCGATATTTCTTCGATAGACAGATGCGTCGAATTTAAAAAGGGAATGCGTTCACGCTGATAGAGACGTTCCACTTCATTAAGTTCTAAGGCGCATTGTTTAACTGAGGCATAACGGCTATTTGGCCGGCGCTGTTCACGAATTTGACTTAGCCGCTCTGGCGTAATAGTTAACCCAAATAGCTTTGCTTTGTGGGCTTTTAAGCCTGCGGGCAAATTTAACTCTTCCATATCCTCTTCGACAAAGGGGTAATTAGCCGCTTTTATGCCATATTGTAAGGCTAAATATAAGCTAGTGGGTGTTTTCCCTGAGCGACTGACTCCCACCAAAATAATGTCGGCTTGGCTAAAATTCTTCAAATTAGCACCGTCATCATTAGCCAGTGCATAATTGACGGCATCTATGCGAAAATCATAGGTTTTTTCATGCATACTATGGGTTCGATGTGCTTTAGGCACGGGTGCTATACCTAATTCTTGCTGCAATGGCTCCACAAAAGCGTTTAAAAAGTCATAGCAAATACCCTCGCTTTGACTAATTTGTAAGCGTAACGCTTCATCCACAAAAGTATGAAACACTAAAGGACGTAATCCTGTAGTTTTATAACAAGTATTAATCCGCTCAACCGCTTGTGCTGCCGTGTCGCTATTTTCAATAAACGGCAGGGTAATATGTTCAAATTGCGCCGGAAATAAGGTCAAAAGTGCATGACCAAAGACTTCTGAGGTGATGGCAGTACCATCTGAAATATAAAAAGCTGTGCGCACAAAAACTCCTTATTTCGTAATAAATCTACATAAAAATTATGGTTTTAAATCATCACTGGCTAAGTGTAGAATCAGTATGATTGTAACTAATGCTGTAAGCTTACATGCATGGCAACTAAAAATGGAGATAAAGGTGCAAGAATTTGTCATTTGGTATCAAGACCTCGGAATGCATGATGTTGACCGCGTTGGCGGTAAAAATGCGTCTTTAGGTGAAATGATTAGTAATCTGGCAGCGGTGGGTGTGCAAGTGCCTGGTGGCTTTGCAACAACGGCTTACGCTTTTAATCAATTTTTAGAGCAAAGTGGGGTGAACGAGCGGATTTATCAGCTATTGGATGGCTTGGATGTTGATAACGTCACTGCTTTGGCGGCGGCGGGTAAACAAATCAGGCAATGGGTTATTGATACACCCTTTCAACCTGAATTGGAGCAAGCCATTCAGCAAGCTTATCGGCAGTTACATCCGAATGAAGAAGAGGATATGTCATTTGCGGTGCGTTCGTCCGCTACTGCAGAGGATATGCCAGATGCATCTTTCGCGGGGCAGCAAGAAACCTTTTTGAATGTGCGTGGCTATGCGGCGGTGATTGTCGCCATTAAGCATGTTTTTGCGTCATTGTTTAACGATCGGGCTATCTCATACCGTGTGCACCAGGGCTATGATCATCGCGGTGTCGCTTTATCTGCTGGGGTGCAGCGGATGGTGCGTTCAGATTTAGCGTCTTCTGGCGTTATGTTTAGTATTGATACTGAATCCGGTTTTGATCAGGTGGTCTTTATTACGTCGTCTTATGGCTTAGGTGAAATGGTGGTGCAGGGGGCGGTAAACCCTGACGAGTTTTATGTGCACAAGCCAACCTTGGCGGCTGGGCGC
>CAZNXI010000206.1:0-4589 GCA_964577005.1 uncultured Rheinheimera sp. | reverse complement strand
TAAAACGGCGTAAACAGGTTGTCGATATTGGCAAAGCCGGGGCCGTTATCGCTAACGTGCAGTATTTGTTGTTGCCCCTGACAATACGCAGTGACTTTGCAATAAGCCGTAGTTTGATTTTGGCAAGCTTGCACAGCATTGCGGGCTAAATTTAGCAGTAGCTGCCGCAATTGATCTGGGTCGGCGTAGCAGTTGCGCTCACCACTGTGCTGTAAGGTTATGGCACTGGTTAACTGTAACTCATCCAAAATATCTACTAAATCACACCATTCTGGCTTACTGGCAGGCAATTGCTGCAGCTGCGCATAGTGGTCAATAAAATTTAACAAGCGTTGGCTTCTCGCCTGAATACGACTTAGCACTAAGCGGCTTTGTTGCTCAGGCAGTTGCGGTTGGCTCAGCAGGGTTTCGGTCATCGAGGCCATCGGGGTCAGCGAGTTGCGTAATTCATGGCTAAGCACCCGGATTAGTTGCTGCTGACTAAGTTTTTGTTGCTGATAAAGCGGATGGCGTAAGTCCAGCGCAAAATAGACCAAGCTACCATCTGGTTGCTGGATACTCTGCTGCTGCCAGTCATTGGCCAGACCAGGATGTTGTAAACTTTGGTTAGAGACAAATCCCAGCGAAACAGCAGTACTGCCAATTAATAGCGGCTGTTGTAAGGCATGGCTGGCCGCAAGATTGGCAAATAACAGCTGTGCGTTTTTATCAAAAACCAATAATGGAAAGGGTAATTGTTGCGCGACCAAGGTAAGCAAGATGTCTTGATCCCGATTAACCGGTCTTTTTACCAGCTGCCTAATTTCCGCTAACAAGGCTTGATAGGCTTGTGGCAGTTGTTGCGCTTGCAACTGAAAGCCGGATGCCTGTTCATTTAGACTCTGGCAGTAAATAAGGCTCTGTTGCAGTGGCAGCTTAATTTTTAGGTATAGCCAATACCAGAGCGCTGCCAAGGGCCAGATAAGAATAAATAGCAGGGAACTGATCGCTAGCAGGCTCCAGCCATGTAAGGCGAGCAGGCTAAGGCTAAGTAGCAGCGTGAGGCTGCTAAAGCCAATGATGAAGTACAGTGGCAAATACAGGCTCTGCATTATTCCAAGCCGCTAATCTGATATTTTTCCAGCCTGCGGGCTAAGGCATGTCGGGATATGCCCAATAATTCTGCAGCCTGTGAGAGTTGTTGATCACTTTGTGCCAGAGCTTGCTGAATTAGTTGCTGTTCCATACTGGCTAGATCCAGGCTGTTTAAAGTGGCAGTACTTGCTACAGGACTAACAGGCAAGGCTAGCTGCGCTGCATCCAGGGTGCTGCTTTGACTAAGTAAAACTGCCCGCTCCAGAATGTGACTCAGCTCGCGTACATTCCCCGGCCAGGAATAATGTTGTAGAGCTTGCATTGCTCTGTCAGTAAAACTGATCGGCGGCTTACGATATTTTTGACAGAGTTGCTGGCAGAGTTGCGCTGCCAGCAGTGGAATATCGGCTTGGCGTTGTCGTAGCGGCGGTAGCGTTAATACCAGCGTATTGAGCCGATACAGCAGATCCTGCCGGAACTGTTGTGTTTGCACTAATTGACTTAAATCGGCATTGGTGGCACTGATAATACGGGCATTGCTGTGCTGGCTGCGACTCGAGCCTAAGGCCTCAAACTCGCCACTTTCCAACACACGCAGTAGCTTGGGTTGCAAATGCAGCGGCAAGCAGCCAATTTCATCTAAAAACAAGGTGCCCTGATGCGCCAAAGCAAAACGCCCCAGACGTTGCTTGCGGGCATCGGTAAAAGCGCCTTTTTCATGACCAAATAATTCTGCTTCAAATAAATTATCTGGGATAGCCGCCATATTAACGCTAACAAAGGCGTGCTTCTGCCGATCCGAAAGTAAATGAATACGCTGCGCCAGCTGAGATTTACCCGTGCCGTTTTCACCTAAAATCAGGATATTGGCATCGGTTTTGGCAACGGTTTGGATCAGTTGTTCTAATTGTTGCATCACTGGGCTTACGGCAACCCAGTTATTTTGTGTTGGCTGGGTTAATTCTCGCCATCGCTGGTTTTCTGCTTGCAACGAAGTGAGTGCTAATTGCTGGCGAATAACTTGTAACAACACCTGATTATTCCAAGGTTTTTGTACAAAAAACGCTGCCCCCTGTTGCATTGCTGTAACGGCTAGCTCAATGCTGGCCCAGGCGGTCATCATAATTACGGGTATACCCGTTTCTTTTATTTGCGCCAGTAAGCTTAAACCCTCTTTGCCCGAGGTAGTATCCTGCTGGAAGTTCATATCCAGCAGGATCAGCGTTGGCTGTTGTGCCAGCGCCTGTAAAACCTCGGCAGGCGCATGAACACTTTGCGTGTGGTAACCTACAGCACCTAATAATAGTTCCAGTGCCAGACAGATATCAGCATCATCGTCGGCAATTAAAATGGTTGCAGCCACACCCACTCCTTTTCGTTAAATTACAGCTCACGCAGGGTTTGCAGCGGATCTTGCTGAATCACCTGCCAACTGGGTAGTAAAATGCTGCATAAGGCAACAACCCCCAGCAAGCCATTTAATACCACAAACACCTGTGTTGCCAGGTCCGGTAAGATAGCATAGTGCAAGTGTAATTGTTGATAGAGCCAGTTAGTGCAAAGCGCACCAAGCATTAACCCCAACAAGACCAGGGCACCACTCTCTTTGGTTAACAGCCAGAGTAAACGCTGCTTACTTGCACCTGTTGCCATTCTTACCGCCAGTTCATAACGTCTTTGACGCGCCCGCATTTGGCTAACGCCAGCGGTACCCAGCAAAGCAAGCAATAAGGTGGTGAAACTTACCAGGCAAATTATATAAAAGTAAACGCGGCTTTGTTCGGTACTCGCTTGCCAAAGATCACGCAGACCCCATACATTTAGATCATACTGGCTAGCATCTTCACCCAGAGCAGCCTTTATTTCATGTTCAGATATTTGTTGATCATCAGCGAGCAGCAAAACAAAGAAAAAGCGATTTCCTGTTTTCGAGACGTTAATATGTTGATACAGACGTGGAATGTTGGCTCGGCTAATTTTTACGTTATCGACAATTCCCACAATCTGTGACTGACGATCACTATTATTGAGGGTAAAGGTAGCTCCTAGGGCGTTTTGTGGTGCACCCGGATAGAGAACATTAGCAAAATTTAGATCAACAATAACGGATTCAGTCGCCTCGTCTGCCATAAAATGTCTACCATAACGTAGTTGAATACCAAACTGCTGAAAGTAAAGCTCATCAATATCACTATAGTTATAGTTAATATTCATATTGTTTTTAGTAGCTTTTGCCTGGCCAAAGCGCATTATGCCTGTTAGCGGTTGGCTTTGGCTCTGTATAACCTGAGCGTTTGGAAAGTGCCGTTGTAAATCTTGCCGGTATGTTTGATATTGCACTTTATAATTTTGTATCTGCTGCTCCCATTGCGCTAAGTCTTCTTGGGCTTTTTGATTCTGAAATTGTTTCGGGGCGACGCTAATTTCATAGCTATTGACCAGATTAAAACCTAGGTTGGTAAATAAATCCTGATAGCTATGCCAAGCTAAAGCTGCGGTGCTACTAATTAATATTGCAGATACCGTAAGCTGCACGACTAATAAGGTTTTAATAAGCCAAGGATGCTGCGCTTTACCGCTCCCTTTGCCACTTTGTTTGAGCGTGTTAGCTATTGTGGTGGTTTTTATCCCCAAGGGTAAGCTAAAGCAGCACAGCAGTATAAGGCTGGCGATTAAGGCTGCGATTAGGGTTGTGCCATTGATACTGATCTCTTGCAAGAGCGGTATAGCATCACCGGCTAATAAGGGTAAGAAACGCATTAACCATTGTGCCGCAATTAGGCCAAGCAATACTGCGGGTAATATCAGGCTTAGGTTTTCTAGCGCAATTAAGGCGCGAAGTTTTGTCAGGGTGGCACCGGTAAACAGCTGCATAGCAAATTCATGCTGCCTGCTGTGATAGTGCGCCAGCAACACATTGGTTAAATTAAGGCTGGCAATAGTAAATAACCCAAGCGTCACGGCCAGCAGTAGCCATAATAGTTTTTGGCTGTCACCTAGCAGGTAATCGCGGTATGGGCGCTGTTCCACGTCATAATTAAGCGTACTTAGTATTTGCTGAACATATTGCGGTAGCGTAGCCTGTTCTTCTTTAAACCAGTTAAGTAGTTCAGCTGATGTAGGTTGTTTACCATCACTGCGTAAAAGAATAGTTGCCTCAATACCAAACATTACTTCTTCGTTGTTGCTTTGCTGGTTTTCAGGTACAAAAAATTGCCAAAGTTGGGCGGCGTTTATCTGATGGCTATTGGGTACGCTGTAAAAATCGGGTAGCACGCCGGCAACGGTAAGTGGTTGTTCATGCAATATCAGCATTTTACCTAACACATCGGGGGTTGCGGCAAAATGCTGGCGCCATAAACTTTCCGAGATCCATACCTGATTAGGACTAATTTCTTTATGCGGAGCCTGACCATTCAGTAGTGTTATACCCAATAGCTCAAGCAAATTGTAACTGGCGGTAAAAAGGGTGCCTTCTACCCGCTGATCATTAATCAATAACTCGGCTTTTGGTG
>CAZNXI010000205.1:0-4594 GCA_964577005.1 uncultured Rheinheimera sp. | reverse complement strand
GAGATTTGTCTCATAAATTACATAAACAGGTAGAGTTAGTGATTGAGGGCGGCCAGACGGAAATTGACAAAGGCTTAATTGAACGCTTAGTTGATCCGTTAACTCATTTGGTGCGCAATAGCTTGGATCATGGCATTGAAGTACCGGCTACCCGTCTTGAGCGCGGTAAAAATGAATTAGGCACATTAACGCTTAAAGCTGAACAAAAAGGCGGCAATATTCTAATCAGTGTAATAGATGACGGTGGCGGCCTGAACCGCGAACGTATTTTGGCAAAAGCGGCAGAAAAGGGTATCGATTTACCGGAATACCCAACTGATCAACAAGTGTGGCAACTTATTATGGCGGCGGGGTTTTCTACTGCAGCAGAAGTAACGGATGTATCTGGCCGTGGTGTTGGCATGGATGTCGTCAGGCGCAACATTGAATCCATGGGGGGGCGTATTGAGATTGAGTCTACCGCAGGGGTGGGGTCCGTTTTTCAAATTCGTTTACCACTTACGCTGGCTATTTTGGATGGCATGTCTGTCGCAGTGGCAGATCAGCTTTTCATTATTCCTTTGGTCAGCATCATTGAATCGGTACAACCGACCAAAGAGCAGCTGAAAAATATCAGCAATCAGCACATGCTGGAGCTGCGAGATGCGTACTGGCCCATTGTGCGGTTGCATGAAGTGATGGATATCGATGGCGCCAGGCAGCAAGCTGATCAGGCTATTTTGGTACTGATTGAAACCAGTAAAACCCGTTTTGCGTTACAAGTAGATGATTTAATTGGCCAGCAACAAGTGGTGATCAAAAGTCTGGAGCAGCATTACCGGCGGGTGCCCGGAATTTCCGGTGCAACCATTATGGGTGATGGCAGTGTGGCTCTGATATTGGATGTGGAATCGCTTTCCGTGCAGGTAAACGACACCGAGCTATTAAAGGATGCGGTATGAACAATAAACCAGCAGAGCAAAAAAAAGCTGATAAGCAGCAACTTGAGTTTTTGACCTTTACCTTAGGTGATGAACATTACGGGCTCGATATTATGCAAGTGCGGGAAATCCGCGGCTATGAGCCGGTTACCAAAATTGCCAATGCACCTCCTTTTATTAAAGGGGTGCTTAATCTGCGTGGGGACATCGTACCTATCGTTGATTTGCGGTTAAAGTTTGCGGTAGGTGAAGCCACGTACAACGAGTTTACCATTGTCATTATGTTGCATATTGCTGAGCGCATTGTGGGGATCGTGGTGGATGCGGTGTCAGATGTGATTAATATCAAAGCCGATGAAATGAAACCGCCCCCAGAGTTTGGAGTTGCTTTTGACAGCCAACACCTTCACGGATTAGCACCGGTCAATGACCAGATGATTATTTTGCTGAATATCGAAAAACTTATTTCCAGCCAGGAGCTGGGGTTGTTTGATGCCAGTACAGTGCCGCAGGAGAACGCGTAATGACGATAAGAACTGGACAGAAAAGGCTGGCAAGTGCAGACCTTGTTGCAAGGCGGCATCAAAACAAGTGGCTGCCGCTATCCGTCGTAACATTGTTACTGCTAAGCCCGGCTGTGGTCGCTGACGATTGGCCTGACTTTGATCGCCCCGGCATTTTGTTTGCACCCTCAGTGCTGCCTGTCGGCGTGTGGTCTGTAGAACTCGGCCTGCCAGATATAAGCCGTACCAAATCAGACGATGTTCGAGTGCTGGAAAGCGAGCTACACAGCATGTTTCGTTATGGTTTTGCAGCAAACTGGGAAGTGCAATTTGACTTCTCGCCCTGGGTACGCGAGCGGCTAAAAACCTCACAGGGCAGTGCTACTCAAACGGGCTATAGCGATAGCCGGCTTGGGCTTCGATACGATGCATCTGAAACTATGGCGGCTTGGTTCGCTGCCGACGCCGTGGCGTTGCAAGCAGGTGTGACCTTAAACACCGGCCATTCAGCGTTTAAAGCAACAGATAATGAGATTGATTTAGGTATTGTTGCCAGTTGGCAGCTGCCGGCAACGGGGCATGAAGTGGGTGCGATGCTGCAGTGGCATGGCGACAGCGGCGATAGCACCTGGTTTTTAGCAACCACTTATGGCCTGCCCATCAGCGATAGCCTGTCTGCTTTTGTAGAAGCAGGAGCCTGGTTTGGCGATGAAAAAGCATCGGTAGCCGGTATAGGTGTCATTTGGCGTCCGTCAGCAGGGTTTCAGGTCGATAGTTATCTGTTGTCAAGGCTCTCGGGTGAGATAGCAGATACCCAGATGGGCCTGGGTGTCTCGTGGATGTTTTTTTAACTGATTTCAGGGCTACGATAGCGATGCTATTCGCCATTACAGGGATTACAACGAGGGTTCCTTATGAATAAATTAGATAGTCTCACCTTACGCGCTAAAGTGATGGCAACCATAGCGCTGTTGCTTGGGTTGATGCTGGTGATTGCGATAGACGCTATCATCAACTTTAACCAAATCAAGTCCGCATCTGAGCAGTTGGCAGACGAGGCACTACCTGTAATCGAAATATCAGCGGGGCTTGAAGAGTATGCCGCTCGAAAAAAACTGTATCTAGTCGACTATCTTCGCACGGCTGATACCGGGACGCGTCAGGCGATTGCGGCGGCTCAGGCATCATTCGCCGATTATCTGCAGCAAGGCCGGCAGCTTAGCAGCCAGACACAGGGTGCACAGTTCGCTAATGCGCTGACTGAACTGGAAAAAAACAGTGGTACTTTCAATAGACAGTTAGCAGAGATACTGCAACGCCAACAGCAACTGTTCACGATTACCGAGGATCGTGCTCGGGCAGCCACCCGCCTTAATGACATACTCGATGCAACCACTGGTTCATTACGGGCAGCCATTATGGCTGATCAAAGAGCCACGAACCTGACGGCTGATCTAACAACGCTATTTGCATTGACAGAGATTGACGACGCATTCTCGGAATTTAACATTGAGGTGCTGCGTGCAGATTTAGCAGATGACACCAGGGCCGTTCAATCCTTGCTCGCGACCGGAAGCCTGACTGATTTGGCCGAGCGGTTGCGAGTTAGTGCAGCGAGGGCAGCTAGCCGTGCTGATCTCACAGGTTTAGCGAATACCCCTGAGTTGATAAGAGACTATGAACGCTCGCTACGCGCATACATTGAGCAATCGCAGTTGGTTGTGGCAACCGTAGAACAGCTACTAACGCTGGGCGATGAGATGATGGACCAGGCAGAAGCTATGACTGAAAATGCGCTTGAACTGAGCTTACAGGTTGCCGGGCAAAATGTAGCTGATGTTAAGCAGGGGCTTTGGGTCATCAGTATACTCAGTGTTATTGCTATAGCGCTAGGTAGCTTTGCTGGTTTCTGGTTAGTGCGTAATGTAATGAGGGCACTTGGCGCAGATCCTGAAGCACTCCGCACTGCGGTTAATGACATTGCAGCCGGCAACTTTAACCAGACATTCGCTGCCGATATCCCACATGGCAGCGTGATGGATGGCATGCAACAAATGACAATAGCATTGCGTGAGGCCGCGCTGCTAGCGGTTGAAAACTCCCGCATACGCCAGTCACTGGATGGTGCCAGTGTCTGTGTCATGATCGCCGACAACGACAGAAAAATTATCTACCTGAATGAAGCCGTGCAGAAAATGCTGCGGGAGACCGAAACAGCGTTGCGTGAGGTGCTGCCTCAGTTCAGTGCCAATAACATTCTCGGGCAGAGCATGGATGTCTTTCACAAAAATCCGGCGCACCAAAGCAGCCTGCTGGATAAGTTAACCAGTACTTATATGTCCAATATTACAGTTGGAAAGCTGCATTTTCGTTTAACCGCCAACCCGATTATTGGTGCTGATAAACAACGGCTGGGAACCGTGGTGGAATGGCTCGATCGCACGGCTGAAGTGAAGGCTGAGCAAGAAATCGATACGGTGGTGAAGGCTGCAGCGGCCGGTGATTTTAGCCAGCGCTTGAATGAGAGCAACAAGCAGGGCTTTATGTTGCAGATGGGGCAGGGGCTGAATGCCATCATTGATAATGCTGAAACAGGCTTAACCGATATTGAAAGAGTTATGTCTGCCATGGCGCAGGGAGACTTAACAAGCCGTATAGATGCCGATTATCAAGGCATGTTCGAGCAGATAAAAACGGCGGTTAATAACACGGTGTCTAACATGGGGCAAATGCTGGGGGATATCAGAGAAGCCGCTGATACCATTAACACTGCTTCCAGTGAAATCTCACAAGGCAATACCGATTTATCCAGCAGAACTGAGCAGCAGGCTTCAAGTTTAGAAGAAACAGCCTCCAGCATGGAAGAACTCACCAGCACGGTGCGACAAAATGCTGACAACGCCCGCCAGGCTAATACGCTGGCGGCTAAAGCTTCAGATGTGGCGGTTGAAGGTGGCTCGCTTATTGAGCAAGTGGTCAAAACCATGGCATCTATTAATGAGTCTGCGCAAAAAATATCTGACATTATCGGTGTAATCGATGGCATCGCCTTTCAAACTAACATTCTGGCGTTAAATGCTGCCGTAGAAGCAGCCAGAGCTGGCGAGCAGGGCCGGGGTTTTGCGGTTGTGGCTTCAGAGGTACGGACCCTGGCTCAGCGCTCGGCTAATG
>CAZNXI010000204.1:4246-4624 GCA_964577005.1 uncultured Rheinheimera sp. | reverse complement strand
CAAGCATATATTGGCTTAGGTTCAGCACTGATTGCCGCGGCCGAACAGCAGGTTGATACCACCCCGATGGAAGGCTTTGAACCAGAGCATGTGGATAAAATTTTAAACCTTGCAGAACTGGGGTTAAAGTCGGTGCTATTGTTACCACTGGGTTACCGCGAAGCATCAGGCGACTGGTTAGTCGACCTGAAAAAGGTTCGCCGCGAACAAGCGGACTTTGTGATTAAGCGTTAATCAGCGCTGTAGCAGTAAGCCGCGATTAACGCGATTTATACCAATAAAAAACCTCGCGAAAATGCGAGGTTTTTTTATTGGCAGTCTTAGTGCTCAAATTCCAGTTTTAGAACGGAATGTCGTCATCAAAATCGATTGGTGGTT
>CAZNXI010000204.1:1825-4236 GCA_964577005.1 uncultured Rheinheimera sp. | reverse complement strand
GGCTGCTGATAACCGCCTTGTGGCTGAGCAGGTTTCTGATAACCACCTTGCTGTGGCGGCTGATAATTTTGCTGTGGCGCCTGTTGATAGGCTGGTGCAGCTTGCTGTGGGGCATTTTGCTGTGGTGCGCGCGGCTGATAACCACCTTGCTGACCGCCGCCCATACCACCACCCATACCGCCTTGCTGGCCTTCACCACGGCCATCCAGCATTTGCAGTTCATTCGCCACGATCTCGGTGGTGTAACGCTCAATGCCGTCTTTATCGGTCCACTTACGGGTTTTTAATTTACCTTCAATATAGACCTTCGAGCCTTTGCGTAAATACTCACCGGCAATTTCCGCTAAACGCTGATAAATCACAATGCGGTGCCATTCGGTTTGCTCTTTACGCTCGTTGGTGGCCTTATCGGTCCAGCTTTCAGAAGCAGCGATGGTCATATTCGCAACAGCACCGCCTTGCGGCATATAACGCACTTCTGGATCGGCACCCAGATTACCAACTAAGATTACTTTATTAATTCCACGCGCCATGCGTATATCTCCTGCAAAAAAATGTTACTGGCTGCCAGCGGCAACCAAAGACTGAGCCTGCGCTAATTCAAACTGCTGCGCGCTAACTTTTAAATAGCAACGTTGTTCTGCCAACAGTATTGTCACCTCTTGTACCCCCGCCAGCGCGGCTAACTTAGCGGCTAAACGGCTGGCTTGTTGTTCGCTGCTTACCGCAACGGCTAACGACAGACGCTGGGCGCGGGCAGGTAACTGCATGGTACTCGCAATTACCAACCATACTAAACCAATTAGCGCTAGTACCGCAAATATCGCGCTAAAACCATAATACTGAGCAATAATACCCCCTAGCAAGCCGCCTAAAAAGGCACCAAAGAATTGGCTACTAGAAAATACGCCCATCGCACTACCGCGTTGCCCCGCTGGTGCCACCCGTGACACTAGCGCCGGCAAGCTGGCCTCTAAATAATTAAAGCCAACAAAGAACACCAACAGTGCCAAAACCAGCCCTGGCAGCGTTGCCACCTGCCAGCAAATTAACATTGCTATAACTAATAATAGAACATTAATTAAAAAATAGCGTTTTTCTTGCTGCCGCCGCATGGCAATTATCATCATCGGCACCATAAACACAAAGGATAACAGCAGCACGGGTAAATAGACCTGCCAATGTTGCTCGGCGGCTAATTGCTGCTGGCTCAGCAAGGCCGGCAAAGCAACAAACATCGCAGTAAGCATTAAATGCAGCAGCAATACCCCCACATCCAAGCGCAACAACTGACCATGTTTTAGCATCGCTGCCAAGCTTTGTGGCAACGCCAGCGTTTCGGCCATCGGCGCTTTGTTGACACTTTTCGGCACTAAAAAGGCCACAATTAACATCGCACAGCTGGCCAACACGGCAGTAAACCAGAAAACACCACTCAACCCCGCCCATTTTGCCAATAAAGGACCGGCAACCATGGCCAGCGCAAAGGATAAACCAATACTGGCGCCAATAATGGCCATCACCTTGGGTCTTTGCTCTTCACGGGTCAGATCTGCCGCCAGCGCTAAAATGGCACCGGCAATGGCGCCTGCGCCCTGTAACACCCGCCCCAGTGTGACCATATACACATTGTCGGCCAAGGCCGCAACGACTGAGCCGAGCACAAACAACGACAAGCCCAACAACATGACTTTATGCCGACCAATTTTGTCGGACAGCCAACCAAAAGGAATTTGTAAAATAGCTTGGGTTAAGCCATAGGCACCAATCGCCAAGCCAATCCAGAGTGGCGAAAAACCGGCCAGCTGTTCACCATACAGCGCAAAAACGGGCAATAACATAAAAAGCCCGAGCATACGGGTAGAAAATACCAACGCCAGCGCTATGGCGGCGCGCTTTTCCAGAGAATTAAGTTGATGCATTCCGATGCTAGCAAGGGGTTGATTAAACAAGGTTGGCAGTTTAACACAAAAACCGCTGCCAGCGGCAGACCTAAGTATTTGCCGCACGGCCAGACCAAAATCGCTATTGTTACGTAATCTTGGCATGACAACCTAGCGGGCGTTTTTTTATAAGATACATCACGCCAATTTTGCTGCACAAAAGCTAGAGGATTCAGTGTGGCAATCACACCCCAACATAGTGTATATTTGTACAGCACAGCGCCAGCCCTCAGTTACCGGAAGCCGTTATGGATAAAATTGATATTCGGGGTGCCCGCACCCACAACTTAAAAAATATTTCGCTGCAAATTCCACGCGATAAACTGATCGTGATCACCGGTTTATCGGGCTCTGGTAAATCCTCGCTGGCCTTTGATACCCTGTATGCCGAAGGGCAACGCCGTTATGTTGAGTCGCTTTCTGCTTATGCCAGGCAGTTTTTGAGTTTGATGGAAAAGCCCGATGTCG
>CAZNXI010000204.1:0-1815 GCA_964577005.1 uncultured Rheinheimera sp. | reverse complement strand
CGTTCGACCGTCGGCACCATTACTGAGATTTACGATTATCTGCGGCTGTTATTTGCCCGGGTGGGCGAGCCACGTTGTCCGGAGCACGATTTACCACTGGCAGCTCAAACCATTAGCGAAATGGTCGACAAGGCAACTGCTTTTCCGGAAGGCACCAAGCTGATGGTATTAGCGCCCGTTGTGCAAGAACGCAAAGGCGAACACTTAAAAACCTTGGAAAGCTTAGCGGCACAAGGCTATGTGCGGGCACGCATTGATGGCGAGATTTGGGATTTATCTGACCCACCAAAGCTGGATTTACAGAAAAAACATACCATCGAAGTGGTGGTCGACCGGATTAAAGTGCGGGACGATATTAAACTGCGCTTGGCCGAATCGTTTGAAACCGCGCTGCAACTGTCAGGCGGTGTGACACGGGTAGCGCTAATGGATGACCCTGCTGCGGAAGAATTAGTTTTTTCGGCGAACTATGCCTGCCCAACCTGCGGCTATTCGATGACCGAGTTGGAGCCGCGGCTGTTCTCGTTTAATAACCCAGCCGGCGCCTGCCCCAGCTGTGATGGCTTAGGCGTAAAACAGTTTTTTGATCCGAAAAAAGTCATTGTTAGCGACGAACTTAGCCTGGCCGGCGGCGCGATTCGCGGCTGGGATAAACGCAATTTTTATTATTTCCAAATGCTTAAAGCGTTGTCGGAGCATTACGATTTTCAGCTGGATGTGCCCTTTAGCAGCCTGAGTAAAAAACACCAAGATGCCATTTTATATGGCAGTGGCACTAAAGTGATTGATTTTAAATACTTAAATGATCGTGGCGATATTGTGCAGCGCAGCCATCCGTTTGAAGGTATATTGCCGAATATGGAGCGGCGCTACCGCGAAACCGAATCCAATTCAGTACGGGAAGAACTGAGCAAATACCTTGCCAGCCAACCATGCCCCAGTTGTCATGGCACGCGGCTTCGCACCGAAGCGCGGCATGTGTTTATTGGTAAAACCAACTTACCGCAAGTGGTCGAATTGGCCATTGGCGATTGCTTAGCCTTTTTCCAGCAGTTACAACTAACTGGCCAGCGCGCGAAAATTGCCGAAAAAGTCTTAAAAGAAATTCAGGACAGGCTGCAGTTTTTAGTCAATGTCGGCCTGAATTATCTGAATTTATCCCGCAGTGCGGAAACCCTCTCCGGCGGTGAAGCGCAGCGCATTCGCTTAGCCAGTCAAATTGGTGCCGGTTTAGTCGGCGTAATGTATGTGTTGGACGAACCCTCTATTGGCTTGCATCAGCGCGATAATGATCGCCTACTCGGCACCCTGACTCATCTGCGCGATCTGGGTAACACCGTGATCGTGGTCGAACACGATGAAGATGCGGTGCGCATGGCAGATCATATTATTGATATTGGCCCCGGCGCCGGTGTGCATGGCGGCCATATTGTCGCTCAGGGTAGCTTAAAGCAAATTATGGCTGAGCCAGAATCACTCACTGGCCAATATATGGCCGGCACCCGCAAAATTGCTGTGCCAGCAACCCGCACCCCGCTTACCGATAAATGGCTGGAAGTGCTGGGAGCCACCGGTAATAACCTGAAAAATGTCGATATGGCCATCCCCTTTGGTGTGATGACCTGCATCACGGGCGTCTCCGGCTCGGGTAAATCAACCCTGATCAACGATACGCTATTTCGCGTTGCACACCGTGTACTAAATAAAGGCGAAGGCAACGATCCAGCCCCGCATAAAGCCATTAAAGGGCTGGAGCATTTCGATAAAGTGATCGATATCGATCAAAGCCCGATTGGCCGCACCCCTCGCTCTAAT
>CAZNXI010000203.1:0-4642 GCA_964577005.1 uncultured Rheinheimera sp. | reverse complement strand
AAATGGTGGAGGGGGAAGGATTCGAACCTTCGAAGGCAGTGCCGGCAGATTTACAGTCTGATCCCTTTGGCCACTCGGGAACCCCTCCACAAGTGCAGGCGCATATTATCAAATTGAGTTTTGATGTAAAGCGCTTTGCTAAAGTTTTTTTACTGATTGCCGATAAAGCAGGCAACAACAGTAAAAAGTAGACATGATGCAACCAATAATTAACGAATGGCAACTTGATACCAAGCTTAATGATGCTTTACAACAGCAACATCGAGCGGATTTTGCGTTATGGCTGGCGGTACTTTCACCTGCGGTTGAGGAAATGGCTGCTTTTTATACACCACAATCTAGTCAGCCTTTACCCGATACCAATTTGTATCAGCAATTAGCCGTGACAAAACGCAGAAGCTTTGCGGTGCAGCCGTCCGATAGTGGGCTATGGCAGAAATACAGTGAAGCGGCTTCGTTAAGTTTGGCGCAGTTAAAATTGCAAATTGAGTTAAATCCTGCACCTTGGGTGCTGCAAGACGATGCTAAAAAACTCGATAGTCAATTGTTAGCCGGCTTGGATAGCCATTGTTTACGAAAACGCATTACAGCACCGCTGCAGGTTGCGGCAACTGATGAAACAGCGTTGTATGAAATATTGCAGCAACTAAACTAATGATGTTGCTACTGAATTGAGTTAAGTGCTTGTGAGCAAAGCCAAGATGAAATTGGGATCTTATAACAGCGCTTTCTCGACATATTTTAACAAAGCGTCGGTTTGTTGACCACTTGCTAGGTGTGTAACACATTGTTTGGATTTCTTACCACTGCCACAGGGACAGTGTTCATTACGGCCCACTTTTATAGCTACTGTTGGTTGCAGCTTGCCACTGGTATAATACCAGCGATTATCTTCAAAT
Organism: uncultured Rheinheimera sp.; assembly: GCA_964577005.1. Lineage (GTDB taxonomy): Bacteria > Pseudomonadota > Gammaproteobacteria > Enterobacterales > Alteromonadaceae > Alishewanella. The sequence goes on along the minus strand of CAZNXI010000203.1, from coordinate 3,743 downwards.
ATAAAATCTGAAACTTCTGCAATAACATCCAATTTCTGTTCATGTAAAAAGTAGGCTATAAAGTGAACCTGTCCTTTTTCACTACTTTGCGTGGTCGACTTTACGCTAAGCCCACAAAAATGCACACGCTTTGCAAACTCAGTGATTTCATCTGCAATAGTTGAAGTGTGCATTGAGGGGTGATGTGTTTTAAGTAAATAAACCGTATCGGCCAAACAATAAGCACTGAAGCGAGAGCGCATTAATGCTTCACAGCTGTCAGGCGAACTAACGCCAGAAAGGTAAGGTGCGCAGCACTCAGTAAAGCATCTGCCTGAGCAGCAATAACAATTCATCATTGTGTCATCTTAGTAAAAGTTATTAATTACATATTGTATGTTAAAGCATGCATGGCTTACTAACCATTAGTTGCTAACTAGATTGCAACTGCTACTTTAATGTGCAGCATAAAAGTCTTGCTGAAAACTGTAAAATTGCGTTTGCTGTGTCAGTGCAAACTCAGTCAAAGTAGTCAGATCATGTTCCTGTAAAGGCGCGCAATTAATGACGACCTTACAGCTGCTATTACAAATAGCCTGGCTGAGTATGATTTTGATATTTTTAATTTGTTGCTGATAAATTACTAATATTCTATTTGTTGGTAAATCAGCCGCCTGCCAGAACGCCTTGTTCGGTTTTACGACGGGGTCAACCAGCACAATCCAGCCTGTTGTATGTCGGTATTGCTGCAGTAGCTTCAGTAATTGCTGCTCAGCCTTAATTTTGCAAGTATTAAGACGAGTCTCATCAGTTGTAAAGCGCTTTACTGGACTGGGTTGTTGCATTTTCTGTTCTAATGAAGTGGTGTAATCATGAATCAACATAGCAACCTCTAGCTGTTTATAAACACAGTGTATGGATATACAGTAGTTGCGTGCTGGATGAAAATCAAGCACTTTTTTTAAAGGCCGCTGTATTTTTTTAGTCATATTAGTGTCATGTACTTGTCTTATGCTCCTGTTGTTAAAAATACAGGAACTGACAGATGGCAATTTCTGAACACTCTTGCACAGAGTTACAGCATATTCTTCAACACAGAGCGTTACAGCCGCTATTTCAGCCAATCATCTCTTTGGCAGACGCTAAGGTTATTGGTTATGAGGCGTTGATACGTGGACCTTCTGATAGTCCTTTGCATTCACCGATACAATTATTCAAAGCTGCCTTAGCTTGTAAGGCGCTAGAACAATTGGAGATGCTCTGTCGTGAACTCAGTATTGAGGCTTTTGCTCGTGCAGGGGCACATGGCAAGCTTTTTTTGAATGTTAACCCATTGCTATTGCTTACTGCGGATCATCCAAGTGGTTTAACTAAAAAAATGTTACAAGACGCAGGTCTCGACCCGGCGAGAGTCGTCATTGAGATTTCTGAACAATATCAAGTTGAAGATGCTACCTTACTTGTTAAAGCTGTGCATCACTATCGTCAATTAGGCTTCCAAATTGCTATAGATGATCTCGGTAGTGGCTTTTCCGGATTAAAACTATGGTCAGAATTACAACCCGATATTGTGAAAATTGATCGTTACTTTATAAGTGAAGTGCATCGCGATCAGACTAAAAAAGCCTTTGTGCAAAATATCATTCGTTTAGCCAAAGCAACTGGCGCATTGATTGTTGCTGAAGGTATAGAAACTCAGGAAGAATTGGTATTGTGTCGAGAGCTGGGCGCTGATTTAGCTCAAGGCTATTTATTAGGGCGACCACACGCTGAATTTAAACCATTACAGGCTAAAAATTGGTTACAACAGGGACTACAGGTACATTATGTACAGGATCGCATAGAGCAATTGGCGATTAAAATGCCCACGATTCCTATCAATACTATGGCCTTTTCTGTTTCTGAGATGTTTCGGCTGAATCCTGCTTTGCAAAGTTTAGCCGTTGTAGAAGGTGACAATGCTGTTGGATTGATCTGTCGTGCTGAATTACAAGCGCTTTTTTCACAACCTTTTGGTCGTGCTTTAAACGAAAAAAAAACCGTCGCACAAATTATGAATACGAAAGCGGTTATTGTTGAAGCAGACAAAACGCTTGATGAGGTCAGTCAAATCGTGGCTGAAGATGAGTATAATGCGGCAAGTTGGTACTTTATTATTTCTCGGCAAGGACGCTATTTGGGGATAGGTTCTGTTCGGCAGCTTTTAAAAAGAGTGAGTGAACATAAGTTGCAACATGCTCGTTATGCTAACCCACTGACTTTTTTACCCGGCAATGTACCAATTTATCGCGAAATTGATAACTTACTGGCTAAGTCTGTAGCATTTGCTGTAGCTTATTTAGACTTAAATCACTTTAAACCCTTTAACGACATATACGGCTATAGTAAAGGAGATGCTGTTTTACAGTTGTTAGCCGAGATCATACAGCAGCACGCAGCGGGTGAAGACCATTTTGTCGGTCATATCGGTGGCGATGACTTTGTACTAATTACTGCTGCAGAAGCAATAGAGCCCATTTGTCGACAGATATTATTAGAGTTTGCGGCAAGAGTTCCTGCATTTTACGCTCATACAGATGCCCTAAATGGAGGGATTACCGCGCAAAGTCGTTCTGGTGAATCTTGCTTCTATCCTATATTGTCTTTAGCGATTGGGATTGCTCTACCAGATCCTTTGCAATGTCAAAATCACCATGATGTTGCTGCTCTTTCAACGGCTGCAAAATGTGAAGCAAAAAAATCAGGCGGAAATGCCTTATTTGTTTCGAGACGGAAAGGACCTGATAGTCAACATACTTTTCCACTGGCTAGACCATCTGTCGCCTGAATTGAGCTAGAATAGAAACCCTTTTAAATAAGTTGAGTATTAAGTTAATGTTATTAGATGCTTTTGTCAGCCGCCACGGTGAAGCGTTTAGTTTTAGCCGAGAGCATTCTTGTAAATTTGCCAAGCAAGTCGCCGGTGATTTTAATCCTATTCATGATGTAGATGCTAAACGCTTTTGCGTTCCTGGCGATTTGCTTTTTAGCTACTTATTAACTCGTTATGGTGTTAGCCAACAGTTACGCTGTCAGTTTTCTGGTATGGTTAATGCCGATACCTTATTACACTGCAGAGTAGCAACTAATCAAATCCAAGTTTGTGATGAGCTAGGTAAAGTCTATTTAACGATAGACTTTTCTGGTGATCACAGTCATGACCTTCATGTCATTGAACCGTTATTTCAAGATTACGTGCAATTTTCAGGACAAAATTTTCCTCATATATTACAACCCTTGATGGCAGAGCAGGGCGTGATGATCCATCCGCAGCGGCCTTTGGTGATCTACGAAAGCATGACATTATCCTTTGAGCAACTACCTACATCAAAACCAAAACTGAATTTAGCTGCAAGTAAGTTAGAAGTAGAAGGTAAGCGAGGTAATGTGACACTGAGTTTTATTTTAAGTGAAGCAGGGAAGCAAATCGGCAAGGGAGAAAAACGGATGATTCTGAGTAATCTACAACCATATGATGAATTACAAATGCAGCAAATGGTGACCGAATACAATAATCGTAAGCATGTCGCTAACTGTAAGGCATCTTAAAACTGCTTTTTGATGCATTATCAGGCAATAAATCAACGATTAGTTTAAAAAATGCCCAAACGAACTTTATTTTATAATTTTTGCTTGCAGCCTGAATTAAACTCCCTATAATGCGCATCCACAGACGGCGACAACGGCAACGAAGTCAAGGTTTGAAAGAATACGGTTCGTAAGAA
>CAZNXI010000202.1:0-4676 GCA_964577005.1 uncultured Rheinheimera sp. | reverse complement strand
TATTAAATTTACTGGCTGGGATCACTCGGCCTAATCAGGGGGAGCTTTGGGTGCAAGGCCAACCCCTGCATCAATTAAGTGCCGCGAAACGCGATAAATTGCGAGCTGCAGAAATAGGGGTTGTCTTTCAGCAGCTTAACTTAATTTCCTACTTAAGCGTGTTAGATAATGTGTTGCTGCGAGCGAGTTTTGCTAAAAAGCCAAACTCAGCGCATCTGCAGCGTGCCGCCGCCTTGTTGGAGGCATTGGGTTTAGCCGCATCACTGTGGCAGCAACCGGCCAGTGCACTTAGTGTGGGACAACAGCAACGAGTGGCCATTGCCCGTGCTTTACTTACCGAGCCAGCCTTACTGATTGCTGATGAACCTACTTCGGCATTAGATGCCGATAATCGCGATGCCTTTATGCGGGTTTTGTTAGCCGAAGCGGATAAGTGTGGTACGACGGTGATTTTTGTGAGCCATGATCAGCAGCTAAAATCCTATTTTAACTACGAATTACAGATGGCCAACTTAGCGCAAGGAGTAATGGCATGTTAATGAAATTGGCCCGGCTGAGTTTATGGAATCGAAAAGCCACCGCCTTAATGACACTGCTGTCATTAACGATAAGTTTAGTATTATTATTGGGGATTGATCACCTCCGTAAAGAAGCGCGCAATAGTTTTACCAATACCGTTTCAGGCACCGATTTAATAGTGGGTGCACGCTCTGGGCAGTTAAATTTATTACTGTATTCGGTATTTCGTATTGGTAATGCCACCGCCAATGTCAGCTGGCAAACCTACGAGCGGATTGCTAAACACCCCCAAATTGCTTGGACTATTCCGCTATCGCTAGGCGACTCACATCGCGGTTATCGGGTTCTTGGCACCAACCAAAGTTATTTCGAACATTATCGCTATGCCAACCAACAAGTTCTTCATTTTGCTCAAGGCGCTCCTTTTGCTGGTGTCTATGATGCGGTGCTTGGCGCTGAAGTCGCAAAACAGCTCGGCTACACCTTAGGGCAAGAGATTATCTTGGCCCATGGTATAGGTGCAGTCAGTTTTTCGGAACACAAAGATAAACCTTTTACCGTAACGGGTATTTTGGCGCCAACGGGGACACCCGTTGATCAAACGGTGCATGTCAGTTTAGAAGGCATTGAAGCCATCCACATTGACTGGCAGCAAGGCGCGCCTATACCAGGACGTAAGGTGAGTGCTGAGCAAGCGTTGGAAATGGATTTAACCCCAAAAGCCATTACGGCCTTTATGGTCGGGTTGAACTCACGCATGGCCACCTTTGTGGTACAGCGGCAAATCAATGAGTTTCGCGGCGAGCCGTTGTCCGCAATTTTGCCCGGTGTTGCTTTGGCTGAGCTGTGGCAAATGCTGGGAATGGTCGAAAACCTGTTATTGCTGATTACCTTGCTGGTATTAATAGCAGGCTTAGTGGGAATGATGACGACGCTATTAGCCTCTATGCGCGAGCGGCAGCGTGAAGTGGCTATTTTAAGAGCGGTGGGGGCGAGTCCTTGGTACTTATTTTGGTTAATCCAACTGGAAGTTTTGTTGTTAACCCTGCTTTCGATGGTCGCAGCCGCAGTTTTCTTGGTATTGAGCCTGTGGGCGATTCAGGATACCTTGGCCGCAAGCTATGGACTCTTTATCAGCATCAACCCCTTTAGCCTGCAAACCTTATACTGGGCGGGAGCAATTTTACTGGCCACTGCGGTGTTGGCGTGTATCCCAGCTTTTGCTGCCTATCGACGCGCCTTAACCGATGGCTTAAGTGTCAGGTTGTAACAGTCGTATTTTACGTCGCTATAACAGGAAGTGTATGAAATTATTTATGGTGTATCTTGGCGGTAGCGCAGCTGGCGCCAATATTGAGTTGCATGATGTGCGTTTCGTAGTCGGAGAAACCATTACCGATACTTACCCACAGCTAAGAGCGCAATGGTTTGGGCAGGTAAAAGGGTTACATTTAGACAGTTATTTAGAACTCAAGGCCATTGACGGTTATCAGCTAAAGTTGGTGGCCGAGCGGCCGCAGCAACAACACCAGCTATATTTTGTTAATTTTGGCGGTTATTACCCAGGTAAAATAGCCGAGCAACATGAATTTATGCTCTGTGTGGCAAGTTCAGCGGCAGAGGCAAAAGCGCGCGCGAAAAAGCTACTGCTAACCGATGCCGATAGCCAACATAAAGATGACTTGTTAGAGCTGGATAATTGCCTGCAACTGGATAGTGTTAATGGCTATTACATTGCGCTGGTGCCAGGTGGTGGCAATCAACCGCAGGTACCTGACTGGTCAGGCTATGAGGTAATTGGTTAGGGCCAGTGGCATGCTGGCCGCGCAGCGTGCGCCAAACCCAACCTAAGGTGTCGCCTAAATCCAGTGCTCTGGGTAAGCGTTCTGTATGCAACTCAGCCTGCTGGGGGACAATAAAACTAAAGGCATAGTTTTGTTGTTGCCCCATCCGTAGATCCGTGACCACGACTTGCTCTTGCTGTTGGCTGAGCGCATAAAAGCCATGGGTAAAGGCCGCTAAGGTTTGCACATCGGGATGTAACTGGTACTGGCGGTACAATTGCGGATCTAAAGGATAGGCCTGAAAGGTTATCTCGGTATCCTTATCAAGAATAGAGTAAAAACCTTCGTAATAGGCGGTATCAGTCATCACAAGAATCCGCCATAGCAAGGTATTCATTGCGGTGGGGGTTACTAACACCTGATGATAATTGGTGGCAGCTAATTGTTTTTCCGCATTTTGTATAACATGCTGCTGGGCTGCGACACTCCACAGTAAATAACAACAAGAAATAGCTAAGCCTGCGGTGTTAGCCGCGAGCGAACGCCTACCCTTAATAAGCACCCAAACCAGCCCAATCAGCAGTGGCAAAGTATATAAAGGATCGATAATAAAGATACTACCAATACCAAAGGGATAATTACTAAAAGGTTGCAACAGCTGGGTGCCATAAATGGTCATGGTATCCAGTAAGGGATGGGTAAAAAGCACCAGCCAAATGGCTAACAGCCAGCGGCCAAAGTTTGGAATTTCTCGGTGAATTTTACACACCAAGAGTGCGAGAAAAGGAGCTACTAAGCTGAGATACAACAAAGAATGAGTAAAGCCGCGATGCTGCACCATATTGCTAAGATCATCACCGTAATCAATAAAGACATCTAAATCGGGTAAGGTCCCTGCGACTGCGCCCCAGAGTGCAGCTTTTCGAACGGAGGTATGCTTTCCCATCACGGCAACCGCGACGGCAGATCCTAGAGCAATTTGTGACAGAGAATCCATGCTAAACCTGCTAATTAACTGTAGTGTATTGACTGATATTGGCCATTCGTCTATCAACGCCCTGTTATACGAAAAAAAGACGAGCAACAGCAGTATGCAAAGGGTGTTAGACAATGCTTAACTACATAGTTCCATCGCAAAAGGATCAATTAGGTTTTTTATTTTGAAAAAACAAAAGGCCAGCATTGCTGCTGGCCTTTGTTATGTGGTGGAGCTGGCGGGAGTTGAACCCGCGTCCGAAAAACCTACATCGTCGGTACTACATGCTTATCCAGTCGTTTAGTTAACCCTATGAGCGCCGGCTGGCAGGCTATCGTCGGGCGAGTCCGATTGGTTTTAGCATCTTGGCTCCGGACAAAGCCGCCATGCGATCCTGTTAGGGGTGATCTTCCAGAGTCTCAGCTTACAGGCATGCGTGAGGGGAAGAGCTATCTACTGCCTATTAAGCAGCGATTGCGTAGTTTTCGTCGTTTGCGACTAGTTTTTTGCGGTTTTTTTACGAGGCCTACCGCACCTCGGCATGCACCTAGGAGTTCGTGAATCCCGTCGAATCCAGTATCAGCCCCGAATTCTTGGTGTTACACATACACTCTCAGTGTGTGGTCATTGTACGCTGGCATCTTGTATATCACAAGGGTTGTCTGCGCCATGGCCGCTTTTATCGCTGATATGGCAAACTATAGCAGCGACACTTACTGTTAGATGGGGTTAAGCCGTAACAGTTTCAAGTATTACGGCAAAAAAGCTTAACGTTTACTGTGTTTCATCATCCGTGATTTTTCGCGAGACCAGTCCCGATCTTTAATGTCATCACGTTTATCGTGCAGTTTTTTACCCTTAGCCAGGTGGAACTCTACTTTTACCCAGCAGGCTTTCCAATACATGGCAGTGGCGATAAGGGTATAACCATCACGCTCTTTTAAGCCGATAAGCTTCATTAGTTCGCGTTTGTTCAGCAGCAGTTTACGGCTGCGGTCTGGGTCACAGACAACATGGCTGGAGGCACTTTTTAACGCTTGAATTTGTGCGCCAAACAGATAGGCTTCGCCATCTTTTAAGATCACGTAGGCATCTGACAGGTTCACTTTGCCTTCACGAATACTTTTGACTTCCCAGCCTTGTAAGCTTATGCCTGCTTCAAATCGATCTTCAAGAAAATATTCATGCCGGGCTTTTTTATTCAGCGCTATAGTGCTGTTCTGATTTTTACTAGGTTGTTTTTTGCTCATAATTCGCTATTTTGACTAAGGCTCTTCTCTTGTTGCCAGCAAATCATGCCGACCTTGTTGCTCCGCGTTATTCTGTTACAATCGGCAGCGAAATTTAATGGGAGTGAGTATGCCACAAATTGAGCGCAGTGCCTTGGTTTTTTACAG
>CAZNXI010000201.1:0-4684 GCA_964577005.1 uncultured Rheinheimera sp. | reverse complement strand
ATGCTCAAACGTATCGCACAAGCTCAGCTGCACAGTAGCCGTTGCCAGCAGTATGCTGCGTTATTGTTTGTGGATATTGATGATTTTAAAACGTTGAATGATAGCTTAGGCTATAACATGGGCGATCAAGTGTTGACCCTTGTTGCCGCAGAGTTATCCGCCGCGATACCTTATGGCGACACGGTAGGGCGCTTAAATGCCGATGAGTTTTTGATTTTGATTGAAATGTTAGATTCTGACGAGGCTAAGGCGGTAAAAGCGGTAACCAATTTAGTTGAGCGCCTGCAACTTAGGGTTGCCGATAATGTTGCATTAAAACAAGTCCGTCCTAAAAATACCTTGAGTATTGGTGCAACCTTATTTCAAGGCGATAGTACAGATGTCGATGTGCTGATTACCCAAGCGGATATGGCCATGTATCAAGTTAAGCAAAATACGGGTAATGGCTTAGTGTTTTTTGATGCACAACTGCAGCAGCAAGCCAAGCGACGTATTCTGTTAGCGTTGGAGTTACGTGATGCGATAGCCGAACAGCAGTTTGAGCTATTTTACCAACCGCAATTAGTCCATCCTGGTATAGTGGTGGGGGCTGAAAGCTTGTTACGCTGGCGGCATCCCACGCGCGGCTTACTCGGGCCCAGCGATTTTCTAGATTTTGCCGAAGAAAGCGGCTTAATTCTCGCCATAGGCGAAATTGTTTTACGCCTAGCCTGTCAACAACTGGCTGTATGGCAAAGTAATGTCGCAACTGCGCGACTAGAATTGTCGGTAAACATTAGCGCTCAGCAATTTCGTCAGCGCGATTTTGTGGTAATGGTTCAGCGGATTTTGGCCGAGACCAACGCTGATCCGACAACCCTAAAGTTAGAGCTTACCGAAAGCATGCTAGTAGATGATTTTGCCAATGTTGTTGATAAAATGCGGCAACTGCAGCAGTTAGGGATCCGCTTTTCATTGGATGATTTTGGTACCGGCTATTCCTCTCTGGTCTACTTAAAACGCTTACCCTTGTATCAGCTAAAAATTGATCGCGGTTTTGTCGAAGATTTACTGAGTGACGAGAACGAGCAGGCGATTGTCAGAACCATTATTTTGCTTGGTCAAACCCTAGGATTAGAAGTCTTGGCCGAAGGGGTGGAGTCTGCCGGTCAGCTAAATGCCTTGCTTAAGTTAGGTTGTTATCATTATCAGGGTTACTTTTTCGCTAAACCCCTGCCTGTAAAAGACTTTGAGCAATTTTTGCAGCAACATAACAATAAGCTTCTTAGTTCGTGATCTTGGTTTACCCCAGCTAGCCTTTTTGTAATAATCACTTTACTTGCATAGTCTCTGGTGAACTGATGCTATTACGATTAGCCCTGTTTCTAGGCCGCAGTTACTGGCTGATACTGCTCTCTGCCTTACTATGGCTGATTTTGTCGGCCAATGCGGGTTGGTTTTTTTATAGCGGTTTATTGATAGTATTACTGGTTTGGCAAAGAAGTTACCCCTTATCATTCCCCCCACTCGCGTGGCGATATTTGGGGGCTGTGCTAATCACTTTTTTTCGGCAACTTTGGTGTGGTGGTGTGGATGTCGCCCGCCGAGCTTGCTTTGATAGTCAACTTAGTCAGGCGGGGTTTGCCCGTTATGTCTGTCGTTTAACGCAACCCGCTCAGCAGCAATGTTTAGCAACGCTGGTCAGTTTGTTACCAGGGACCTGCACAGTGAGCATTCTTCCGATAAACCACTCGCAGCAAGTGCTGTTGTTACTTCATGTGTTGGACAAAACGGCGAATTGGCATGCCGAGGTCGCAGAATTAGAGTGGCAACTGGCTCGCTTTATGGCAAGCCCTTTGGCAAAGGAGCGTGAGGTATGATGTATTTAGCATTGCTACTGCTACTAAGTATGCTAGTAGGGTTATGGCGGGTGATTATTGGGCCAACTTTGCTGGATCGGTTATTAACCATTCAGTTGTTAGGTACAGGGGCCGTAGCGGTCTGTTTAATACTCGCTAAGGCCTTGATGTTACCAGCCCTGTTTGATGTTGCATTGTTATTAGCCGTATTAGCTGCTGCGTTGCCTGCAGCCTTGGTACAACGTTTAAGGCGTCAAGCATGAGTATACTGCTGTTCCTGAGTTGGGCCTTGTTATTGCTGGGGCTGTTGTTTTTTATTGCGGGCAGTATTGGCGTCTTGCGTTTTGCTGATAATTTTAGCCGTCTGCATGCGGTTACTAAAGCCGATACACTGGGCTTGGGTTTTATTGTGCTCGGATTAAGCTTACAAAGTAGCTGGCGTGAAACACTGTTGATGTTTGTGATCTGGTTGTTAGTGATGTTTTCTGGGGCAGTGTCTTGCCAACTGTTGGCGAGATTCACTGGCCCTGAAAAGTTAGCGAATGATGCTGCTAAGCAGGATAAGTCATGGGACTAGTACTGTTTGATCTGGCATTGACGGTCGTGCTTTTACTGTTAGCCAGTTCGGCTATTTTTAGTCGTAATTTAACCCACGCTGTTATGTTGTTTATGGCATTCGGGGTGGTGATGGCCTTAGCGTGGGCCAGATTAGCCGCGCCAGATTTAGCTCTAGCGGAGGCGGCTATTGGTGCCGGTTTAACCGGTGCGCTGTGTTTTACTGCGTTAGCGCGGCAACCGCAAGCCAATAACCTTAAAACTCCCTCGTTGCTGATACCTGCTGGCTTTGTTGCCATAGTTTGCGCTGTTTTGCTATGGGGGCTTTGGCAACTGCCGCTCACTCCGTCCAATAGCTTAGCGAAAGAGGTTAGCGCGGCGTTACCCGATAGTGGGGTGCAGCATCCAGTGACCGCGGTGTTATTAAATTTTCGCGCCTGGGATACGCTACTGGAATTATTAGTGTTATTACTGGCGTTGCTAGGTGTTCGACAAGTTCAAAGCCCTTTGCCTTTAAAAGCCGGCTGGTCTTTAAGTGTGGGCTGGAGTCGTTTGTTAAGCCCCTTACTCATCTTACTGACAGGCTATTTGCTGTGGCGGGGCGCAGCAGCACCGGGCGGCGCTTTTCAAGCGGGTGCTTTATTGGCGTCTGGATTCGTTGTGTTAAGACTGAATCAGCAAGTGGTTTGGCTTAGCTGGCAAAATCGCTGGGTGCGCTTGGCTGCGGTATCGGGTTTAGCGGTATTTTTGCTTACCGGTTTGCTCAGTCTTTTTTTCTCTCCATCTGCTATATGGTTGGATTGGCCTATACGCTATGCCGGTGGGCTTATTCTATTGATTGAATCTTTTGCTACCCTTGCTATTGCTATCACCTTAACACTGTTAGTAGTGGGGGAGCCCGACGTGGGAGCCACAGATGCTTAGTTGGTATATTTACCTTACGCTGGCAGCCTTACTGATTGGTCTTGGTAGTGTAGGGGTTTGGCGCGGGCCTGAGTTGTTGCGGCGTATTTTGGCTTTAAATCTGCTAGGCGCGGGCATTTTTTTATTGATGGTGACCTTGGCGTACCGACCAGTATTACAAGGTGAGCCTGCCGACAGTGTTTTGCATGCCTTAGTGCTTACCGGTTTAGTGGTTGCAGTGAGCGCCACTGCTTTTGCATTAGCCCTATTAGGACGTCTTTTACAAAAGGTTCAGCCATGAGTTTGGCTCTGGCTTTAGTCTTAACGCCTTTACTGGCTGCGTTAGTTATGCTGTTTTGGCCAAGGGTTGCCAGTAAGCTTCAGCTGGTTACCGCCTTGTTATGCATTCTACTGGCTGGGTTATTGCTCCATACTGTGCAGCTTAATGGCAGTCAGCAACTGTTGATTGGCGGCTGGAATCCTTTATTAGCCATTCGTTGGCAAGTTGATAGCGTAACGTCCTTACTGCTGTTATTAAGTGCGCTAATCTATCTGTTCGTTTCGGCCTATAGCGCGGCTGTGCAGCAGCGTGATCAGCTGGCGGCAGCCTTTTGGCCGCTCAGTAGTTTGTTGCTAGCCAGTTTGCAAGCCTTATGGTTATCCCGTGATCTTTTCAATTTATACGTTTGCTTAGAGTTGCTAGGCATGGTGGCAGTCGCTTTAGTCACCTTAAATGGTCAAAAAGCCATCCGCCCAGCGTTAACTTATCTGTTATTTTCGTTATTTGCCTCCTTATGTTATTTGTTGGGTGTGGCACTGTTATATGGTGTTTATGGTGCCTTGGATATTCCAATGCTGCAAAATCAGCTGCAGCCAGATTGGCTTACTGCTCTCGCCCTCTTTTTTATTACGCTTGGTTTAATGCTTAAAGCGGCGTGGTGGCCGTTGTATCTGTGGTTACCTGCGGCACATGCGGCGGCACCTGCACCGGTAAGTGCTTTACTGTCTGGGCTAGTGGTAAAAGGGCCTTTATTTATTTTAGTGTTAATTTGGACCACTTTAGCACCTGCTGAGTTTTTAACGGTGGCGGCTTATTTTTTTACGCTCTGTGCCTTAGGGGCGCTGCTGCTTGGCGGTATTGCTGCGCTATTAACCCCTTTTGGAAAAACGCTGGTCGCCTATTCTACCGTTGCACAGCTGGGCTATGCCATGTTAGCCCTTGGGTTGCTGCTGCACTTTAAGTTGCCCGACTTTAGCGCAGCGTTATGGTTATTTGTGATGGCCCATGCGCTGGCGAAAACGGCCTGCTTTTTAAGTATGGGAGAGCTGCAGCATACCCTTGGCGTAAAAAGGGTCGCGCAGTTAAAGGGAGCGACGCAAACCATGCC
>CAZNXI010000200.1:0-4705 GCA_964577005.1 uncultured Rheinheimera sp. | reverse complement strand
ATTTAATAAAAAAAAATAAGTTAAAAGCATACCCATTTGTTTTGCTAATCCGGGACGGCACTCGTTAAAAACGAGCGCGAGCGGGGGCAACGGCTACCATTGTTACCACACGTTTTTTTATTCCGCTACAAAATACTCTTTCAATAGATTGTAACTTAATAGTGTTAAGGTAAATCCTGAATCATATTCATCATAACTTAACCAAACTGAATAAGTTGGTTGTTCATTTGGATTATCAACATCATATATTCCGTGTACTTCATTGAAACCCCAACTTCTGCCAGTCCAATTCTGTCGATTTTCTAACATATCCAATTCGTGTATTTCGAGTTCTTCAGTTCCACCATTGTCAGCTCCGTACATTTTAATTAGTTTTTCTGAAATCTCTACCATATTTCCTAAAGAAATGTCCTCGGAAGAAGTGAAAGTCAAGTTTGTTCCTTTTTGAAATGAATGGTCTTTTTCTTTTCCTCCTTGTTGAATTTCCAAAGTATTAAAAACACCAAATTCGGATGGATTCAATTCGTAATAGTATTTTACATAGCTGATATTTCCATCATCATCAATGTTTTCAGTTCTTGAATTTTCTTGTTCTAAAAATAAAGTACTAAAATCTGTTTTAAGTAACTCTGTTATATTTCCGCTTCTTCGAGAAGTTCTATCAACTTCTTTTTGCGTGTTTTTTGTTATAAATAGAGAAAACTCATACAATGGATTACTCTTGTATTGTAATAATATTGTTATATTATCTATCATCCAAAGATTCATAATTTCATCATTGGTTGATTCTAAAATTCCCTTTGTAAGGTTTGATAGTTTTTGCTTGTCTTTAAATGATGTTGGTAATTCCGTATCAAAATATCCAGTTCCTAATACAGAATATATTGTTTCAGCGACGGAATCAATTTTTTCAAAATCACGAGTGGTAGTATAAAAAATATGCTTTAAATCTCCATTGTCTTGTTCTTTTAGAAGTATGTTGTTAAAAACACCAAAGGCTTTTATATTGAATTTTGTTTTTACACCAATAACTCCTGATGCTATATCAGCAGGATTTTCAAGTATCTGTTCATATGATTCCGTTCTGAAACTACTTTCATTTAATCCGATGATTTTCAGTACGTTTTCATTTCCCGATTTAAGTTCGGTTAGAAATTCAGTTAATGTTGTTTTTATCTTTTTATTAAAGAACATATTATTTTATTAGGTCGTGTATTTTCTTTGCAATTTCTTTAATACTATAGATTGAGCTATTCAAAGCAATTTTGTCTGCTAAACTCAAACTAAATTTTTGAACTTCATCTTTTGATACTTTATGCCATATTGGTAAAATTACTTTTAATCCATTCATTTCTTTATTAACAAATCCATCTAATTCATAATTTGTCCAATCTCGTTTGAAAAATGAAGATGAGAGTACAACAATTCCATATCGAGAATTGATTAAACCTTGATCGATTTTCCTTCTCAAACTATCTCCCATTTTTAATTCAAATTCATCATACCAAACCTTTATTCCTAATTGTTGAAGCTCAACAGTTAATGGTCTTACAAAATCGACTTTATCCTCCGAGGAATGGGATATGAAAACATCATATTCTTTATTCACAGTTAAAGATTTTGGCGTTTCAGAATGCTGAATCCTCATTGTTTCATGAGTTAATTGTTTTTGTCTTTCAATTTCTCGGTTTAGATTTCTTTGAAAATCAAGTTGCTCTTTTTCGGTTTTCTTTCTCTCTTTTGTTTGTTCTTTAGTTAAGTCGATTTGATATTTTCTTAATTGAGTATTCTTGTCAGCAATTTTTTTTGATAAATCAGCTTTCTTTTTCTCAATGCGACTCAATTCCGTTTGTTTAGTTCGGATTTGGCTCAATTTGCTTTTCAGGGTTGATTGAGATGTGGTTTTATTAGCTTGGTCAGTAAGACTATCAATATTTTTAGAAACACGAATTTCTTTTTCAAATTCAGAAGATTTTTGTTTTTCTAAATTCGCAATGTCTTTTTCAAGTCGGTTAATATTAGATGTAGTTGAAGATATACTCATTGGTTGTTTCTAATGTGTGGTAACGCCCTGCTAAACGGAGTGACGTTCTGGATTTTAAATTGTTATTTATCGAAGATACTTCTAGGAGTTAAATGACTATAGGAACGTAACCAAGTTCCGAAAGTAATGTTAAGACTTCAATAAAATGGAAATTCCTTGGAACTAAAATTTACATAAGACGATAACCGATTTGGGAAGAGGTTTTATCGAAATTTAATGTCCGAGGCGTTGATCCCTTATTTGAATAAATTAGTTTAGTTCTCCGTTTTTATAGCTTTCTTTCTTGATTGTTTTGTTTGTTTTAGTATCAATATAAGTTGTCTTACCGTTTCTTAAACCGTCTTTTATTTTTCTTTCTTCTTTAACTCCTTTGTTACGGTCAAAATATTCAAAGTCTCCCGAATAAGGTTCTCCATTTAAATTGAAATATTTTTCGTCGAGATGTTTTTCACCTGAAAAATTAGAATCAATTTTTACATTTTGATCATAATAATAAAAGGACCAAAGCCCAATTCTATCTTCTTTGTAAAAATTACCTAAAACAATAGGTTGGTTGTTGGAATTGTATAATTTATACTCGCCATCTTTATAGCCTCTTGTTCCATCGGAAAGCTTGCCAACTAATAAGCCAAATAGTAGTTCAAAATAACTATTATTTATGTCATCCTCTTTTTTAATCCAAAATTCTTGGCTTACATAGCCTTCATCCAAATATTGTGTTTGTCGGCATTTATAGTTATTTGTGTTCTCATTGTAGATTTCATACTTGTTTACAGGTTTTAAGCCTAAGCTGTCAAAAGTGATCACCTCCTTTAGGTTACCACCATCAAACTGCTTTTTTTCTCTTGGTCTATTGAATTTATTCCAAACTACATATTCACCATCTAATTTACCATTCTTATAATTGAAAGTTTCTGTGATTTTTCCTTCTGTATAATACTGTATCCATTTGCCCTCTCTTTCATCATTTATATAATTTCCTTTTTGATAAACAAAATATTCTTCATCGTTGATATCTTTATCGCTATATCTATGCAACCATTCACCATGGTGCAAATCATCTTTAAAAAATCCTTTCGAAATTATTGAGTTGGTTGAATCCCGCACCTCAAATGGGCCGTTTAAATTGTCATTTTTATAAAAAGTAGTTTCATAGACTTTTTGATAAACAAACCGTTTGCACTTATCTAAAGGATTTTCATTATCTGTTTCTAAACACGGGTATTCTTCTTCATTTAAGTATGAATATCTTGTAGACGAGCCATTTAATTTGCCATTACTATAATTTTCTATTAAATATAGTTCTCCTGAATATGGAAGTGATTTCTCATTGTCCTCATCAATATATTTTAGGTAATAATATTTCCATTCACCACTTTTGGTATCGTTTAAATAACTCCCTTCACTAGTTAAATCCCGAGAAAGAGAATAATTTTTCCAATAATCAGTTTTTTTATCATTACTATAATTTCCCTCAGATACTAAAAATAGTTTTGAAGGGTCAGTTTCAATTACACCTCCAAATAATTTCTTCGAAAGGTCCAAATAAACTTCATATTTTCCGTTGAGTTTGTCATTTGAATAATTGGCCAAAATTAAGCTATCACCTTTAATTTCCTGAGAAAAACCATCTTTAAGACCCTTAGAGTATCTAGTTGAAGTCAAAGTTTTTTCTTCTTTTTCCTTATCAATATAGATTACTTTCCAAACACCATTCTTTTCATCATCAAGGTATTCACCAATAACTTTCAAATTAAGCCTTCCAGTTTCTTCTTCATAATAGTATTCAATTCTTTCTCCATTTTCCATATCATTTTTATAGTGTGTAGTATATGAAACTTTGTTATTTTCGTATGAAATTAGTTTTCCGTTCTTTTGGTCATTTTTTTGTGTGTATTCAAATTGTAAACTTCCATTTTCATCGTATTCTTTAAAATCTCCTGAAGCTAAACCATTAAGATAATTACCAGCTTTTTTTAACTTTCCGTTTTCATAGTAAACCTTAAACAAACCATTCATTTTGCCATTTAACATTGTATATTCAGCTTGTTTGACTTTGTCATTATAATAGTCAATTTTCTTTCCATTATCTGTGTCGTAAATACTTGCCTTTTTTATTAAAAGAAATTTATAGGCCGTTATACTTTCATCCATACTTGAATAATTGTCCTTTTCTCTTTTTTGGGTGGTAATTTTTAATAAAAACTTACTATTCGCATATGTTGAAATAAGTTCGTTATCTTCAATTTCGCTATTCTGAAGTTTATAACCTTTTGAACTTAGATAATTTTGGATTACTGTGTAAGATGGTTTATTAAAGACAGAATAACTTATCTTGTTTGGAAAGCCTTCATAAGTAAATAAATAAAACCAGGCCTCAGCTTTATCTCCAAATGATTTATTGAATGACCAAGTTATGGTATTATATTTTTCTGAATCACCTTTTGCAGATTCATAGTATTCCCAATTTTTGTTCATTAAAAATTGATTAACACTTTCCCAATTTGTTTTGTCACAAATATTTTCTAAATCGCTTAGGGTAAGTGTTTGTCCTAAAGCTATTTGAGCCAGAAAAATTAGTAATAGAAACGGATTGTTAAATTTCATTGGTTAGTTAGTTATTATCGTTTTTAGTCCTAAATGCATGTCACCATAAATAAA
>CAZNXI010000199.1:0-4726 GCA_964577005.1 uncultured Rheinheimera sp. | reverse complement strand
GCTTTTAAGCAACCTTGGCGAGGTTACATTTGAACCACAGTGGGTTAAAAATACCGACCGCAGTGTAAACGGTCACGTGACTGATGCTGGGCTTTGGGTAACCCAAACCCTGGCAGACAGACGCAAAGATGAACTATCACCCGAGCTGGCGCTGGAGTTAGCGGTTTACCTAATTACCCAACCAAAACGGGTGAATAAAACTAAGGGTAAAGTGGCGCCCGTGCTGGCGTTATTGGATTACTGCAAAACCCTTATTAGCGGTTTTGCTTCATTAGACGAAGAACATAGCTCCTACGCACCAAATTCTGGCACTTCATCCAATGTTGTTTATCTAAAGCCTCGTAAGCACTAATAATTTCATTTTTGTAATTATTTTTACAGTGTGGTAATTAATGTTACCTTTTCTAAAGCTGCATCCTGTTTGGTTTTGCTCTATTTAATTGAATTATATAGATAAAATTATATGGCATAACTCCTGAATTACCTCTTGTGACTAACATTTCACAGGAGATACAAGATGGGTTATGAAGTAGATTTTTTAGGTGTAGGTAGCGAGTCAAAAAGCGGTGATGCCATAGCGATTCGATTTGGCAATTTGCACGGTAGCCGAGATGAGCTAACTGTCGTTGTAATTGATGGAGGCTTTAGTGATACCGGTACAGCACTAGTTGAGCATATCCGCACGCATTTTGGCACCGATAGCGTTGACTTGGTCATCAGCTCTCACCCGGATCAAGACCATATTAATGGTCTGGAAGTCGTGCTTAGCGATCTTGATGTCAAAGAGCTTTGGTTGCATCAACCATGGCTGCATAACCAGAACTTAGCTGTTGAGTTTGCCGATGGCCGCTTAACCGATTCCAGCCTGGGTGAGCGTTTAAAGCAAAATTTAGAGCGTGCCTGGTCACTGTCTAAATTGGCAAATCGCAAGGGTATTCTTTTAAAAGAGCCGTTTACTGGTCTTACAGATAAGACAGGCTCGGTAAAGGTATTAGGACCAAGCCAGTCTTACTACGAGTCACTTATTCCAGATTTTGATGGCATGCCTTTACGCGCAGCTGCAGACGCTGTTACGAATGAAACCTGGCTAGATAGACTCCTGAAATCGGTCAAGACCTTTTTTGCTAGTTGGGGCGAGGATCATATCTCCGATGATGGTAAGACGTCGGCTAAAAACAATTCCAGCGTGGTCACCCAACTTATAGTCGATGGTAAACGTCTAGTATTTACCGCTGATGCGGGGATTCAGGCGTTGGAATATGCAGCTGATGAAATCGATGGTTGCTTTTCGGGCGCTACGCTATCTCTTATCCAGATCCCGCATCATGGTAGCCGCCGCAATATTGGCCCAACTGTATTGAACCGACTTATTGGTAGCCCAGTGGCTCAAGGTGTGCAAAGTGGTGTAACAGCCGTTGCCTCAACAGCCAAAGCTGGCGAGCCCAAGCACCCCAGGAAAGCTGTACTAAATGCTTTTAACCATCGCGGTGCAAAAGTTTTAGTGACACGCGGTCAGGGAATAATGCACTACCACAATTCTCCTGGTCGAGATGGGTGGTCTTCGCTTACAGCTGAGCCATACCACTTCTCGTATGAAGATGAGGTGTGAGCATGGCCTGGATATCACTAAAAACTCAGAACCTGCCGACCTTGGCACTAGTTATGATTGCACAGGTCGCAGTAGCGTATGGCCTGTCAAACCCTGAAATTGACTGGGCCGGCTTGAACCTGTTCTCACCGGATACAGTGATAGTGACGCTAATAATTGTGTTTGCAAGCCTGTTTAGCAGTTTGTTGCCTGCTTCAATTAAGCATCAGTTGGTGTTTTTGCGTCTGAATAATGTGTTACCTGGCCATCGTTTCTTGCATCTTGCAGCGCATGACCCACGCATCGATTTGCTTGCACTGCAACACAAAGTCATGCCGTTGATGCCAATAAACGCTGAAGAGCAAGTGCAGAACCGGGTGTGGTATCAACATATTTACCAACCTCTTCAGCATGCTCCACTTGTAAGAGAAGCGCATAAAGCCTTTTTACTGTGGCGTGACAGCATGGTGGTGTCATTGATTATTGCTGTGACGCTGGCGCTTGGATTCGTCGCTTTACCTGTAGTGGCAGCGGCTTTCTCACCTTATTCACCATTAGTATCAGTGTTGTTTGCTATGTCCAGTGCGCTTGCTGCTCATCACCATGGAAAGAGAATGGTGACCAACGCTGTTGTTAGCTGGTTAACACCAAAAAAACCTGACTACAAGTAAAGAGACGAAGGGGCGCGAGTTATGGCATTTTTAGTGAATCAAACATTTGAAGCTGAAGCGGTTCTGATCTCGAATTTGTTGGATGGGACAAGATTGGTTTTTGCTAAAGGCCGATTTGACCATTGGTGTATTTACCATGTTCGTAATCAATTTGCCCATGCTGTTCGCGATGAGGAGGTATTTTCCTTGATGCAAAAATATACCACGACATTACAACGTTTTTGGCTATATCGTGATTTTCTAACAGTGTTCAAATTAGTGACAAATGACATTAATTATGGTGTAGTCAATAACATAACTCGTATGGCAAAACAGTATGAAGAGCCTGAGGCTGGCCGCGCCCTGCAAGTAGGACGGGGCCGTAACTCTGTCTACACATGGTAGATGAGATAATCGAAGTTTAGTGAAATAAAGCCTATACAGCAAGACTGCATCAATCTGACAAGGGACATCTTTTTAGTGCAATAATTTATGATCCTAAAAGACAAACTCCAAACCAACTCTGCCTCTGTCAAACTCGATGCCGGCATTAAGCAAGAGCACGACGTAGCCTTTTATCTGCGTCGTGCTTATAAAGATTGCGAGAATGTGCTGGTGCTTAACGATTTGCGTATTGAGCACAATGGCGAAACGGCGCAAATTGATCATCTTATTGTTTATACCTATGGCTTTATTGTGGTGGAGTCGAAAAGTATTCGCGGTGAGGTTAACATTAACGAATACAGTGAGTGGAGCCGCAGTTATAAGGGGCAGTGGAATGGTATGCCATCGCCCATTAAACAGGCTGAGCTGCAAATCACCTTATTAAAGCAATACCTGTGTGCTAACACTGAAAAGGTTATTGGTAAGTTTCTGGGAATCCAGCAGGGGCTGGGCGCGCGCTGTTATGATGTGTTTAGCGCTATTTCCAGTGATGCCATTATTGATCGCAGTAAAGCGCCTAAAGATTTGGCGGCTAAATTGGTTAAGTCTGAATTTATCAGCGATGCGCTGGATAAAAAGATGAACTTTAAAAAGTTCTACAACTTTGTGGGCAAAATCTATGATACCCGCCCCAGCTTTAGTCATGATGAAATGCGGCATATTTGCCGGTTTTTATTAGCAGAGCCATTGCCATCCAATACTGATATTGAGCAACCACTAAGCAGAGTAGCAAGTACTTCTCATGTCGACGTTACGCCGGCAATGCAGGAGAATCACTATGCCCGCTATCGTCCGGCATCTGAGGTTAATTCAACAGCAACGAAAGATTACTCAAAATATATGCCGCCAGCTAAAGCTGTAAGCCTGGCGATGCAGTGCAAGCATTGCGGTACTTGTAGCGGCTTAACGCCGCAATCTGGTCGTTATGGCTATTATGTGCAATGCGGCAGCTGCGGTGGCAATACGCCATTAAAGCGGGCTTGCCCAGCATGCGCTAGCCCACAAACTAAGGTTAGCAGAGTAAAAAATACTTATCGTTTAAACTGTAGTGGCTGCGGGGGTAGTTTTAATTACCAGTAGATTAACACTTGGTATAAGGTGTTTCATCTGACTTATTGGTTGGATTATCATCGAAAACACAAGGTCACAATATCATTGCGCTTTTTAGAATTATCAGGAGCTTAGTGAGTAAACTGAGCTATTCCCCCCCAAAATCACTCCAACCGCCAATACAGTATCAGCTGTAATTGCTTATTAACTTGATCTGCCGCCAGTGGGCTAAACTGTAACCGGCTGGCTTGGTAACTGTTTAGTTGGCTCCACTCTAACGCTAAGCTAATACGGTTATTTAGTGGATACTGAATATTGATATTAAACCCTGTACCGTTGCCATTATTATCATCGTTTGGTTTTTGGTCTCGATCCTGCTGGCGCCAGTAATCATAGCGCAGGTTAATTTGATAACTGCCGGCATCGTAATGTAGTAAACCAAACCAACTTAAATAGTTTACTTTGACGCCCGCAGTGCCCATCTCGGTGGTGCCATTTAACAGTTGGCCAATAATCCGCCAGTTGGCGTTTACTTGATGTTGCACACTCAGATTTTGGAATTGGGTATCCCATGCATACTGGCCATGCTGAAACACGTTGGGATCGCCGTTATTATCGTAGTGATACAGCCTTATTTCCGTGTGGTTTCGAAGTAAATAGTGAATGCCAAGGTAAAAGCCTGTGCGATTATCTAGCTCGCGTGTGGGTTGCACCCAAGGCGGTTGTATTTCTGAAAAGCTCGTATTTAAGCTTGGATAGGGCGCGAAGGGTACTTGTTCACCCAAGTGAGTTTGATAGCCATGGCTGGCAAAGCCGCGCCAACTGATCATTGCTCCCAAGGGATCATTACCTTGAAATAAGCCGCCTACGATTTGCCAATCAGCGGAGGCGTTAAAAAATCGACCAGGCCGAGTCAAGCTGAGCTCTGCGCCTCTGGCACGTAGCTCTTCGGCGAACCAACTATTGATAACCGAAAAATGACTACTGTAGGGGG
>CAZNXI010000198.1:800-4803 GCA_964577005.1 uncultured Rheinheimera sp. | reverse complement strand
GTCCAACAACAGGATTAAGTCGCGGCTGCGCGCGACCTATCCTTGTTTATTATACACCCGCTTGCATACCGATTAATGAAATTGCTGCTTTTGAAATAGTATAAACACCATATACACAAAGCACAAAAGCAGAAAGTGAAATTAACCAATTGCAGACTCGAAGAGGGAGCCACGTGACCATAATTTTTACACCGGGCTCTGGATTAGCGAGTAGTGATTTATGCTTGAAGCCTACATGGATTAAACCAAAAATTTGAAAAAGCATAAAAATTAAACAAAGAATAATGCTTGCTGAAAGCTGAAGCCAGCCGCACTTAAGGAGGGCAATTGTTGCTTGGTCAAGTTTTGGTTGGGTGCCTGTAAGAAATGCACTAATAGTGATTGTTTGAATGCCGCCACTTACAACCAAAACTTGCTTAGTTAAGGTTTCAATTCTTGTGCGAATTTCAACTGAGAATGTATTGAAGCCATTGACGGAGTCTGTCATCGGATTTTTTTCATCTGCCATGATCTTTCCTCAAGCGGGTGTATAACGCCCAAATTTAGCGCGGAAAGCCGCGCAATGGGTTGACGTCGCAGCCAGCGCTTTTTGCTGGCGATAAAATTTGTTTGTTAAATTTTTCTGGCCGTTACTTCGACTTTATAAATATTTTTACCCTCGGTACCAATCTCGATTACCGCTTTCTTATCAAGCGCGACACACAGCACCGGCTCGGCAAACTTACTAAATGAACCATCCTCAAATTTGTGTAACGAAGACGTCAAAGTAACGACCTCATCATTAAGAGTAGGCGTAACATCAAACATCAGCACATCTTTTGCGGTAATTGATTGTAATTGTCTACTATTTCCCTGCATTACGTCTGCTGCAACAAGTTCGTTATTCAGGTAAACACTGACATTTAACTCTAAAGGCTCATTCGCAAAAGTTGAAAATGCGGCAACAAGGGATAAAACAGTTAGTAATTGTTGGCTAAAATGAGAAGCGAAGCGGAACCGAGCCAACTGTTACGAATCCGACTTTAAGGCTTTGTTATAAATACGACTGTTCGCTTGGTTAGAGACGATCCCTACAGTTTCAATAATCTTGGCAATAACAACTTCGGGGGAATCGCCCGGTATGTTATGAGTGGCGCCTTTGACGATAATATGTTCTGAATTTTCAGATAGCGCAGCAATGCTTTTTTGCATTATAGCCCAATCGTCTACCACACTAGAAAAACGCGGGTTCCCAGCGTATGATTCTTTGTCTTGGCTCATAACCGACATTCTCAATTTACCAAAGTCATAGTTAAAGTCTTCTATAGGTGTATAAAAGCCTTTTTCGTTGCGGTAAGTTGAAAGTACATGTGCCCATCTTAAACCGGAATAATATTGGTCTAATCGTTTTGATATTGGGGAGTCATATTCTTTAAAAAGGTTTTTTATCTGTGATAGCCCAAACACCGCATTAACGTATTGCCAATTCTTTACTGAATCAGAAATTGGATCGAGTTTTCCTCGTAATACCGTGTGTTGGTTTTCATGCGCCGAATCTAAAAGTATAAGAGCTGCCAGGTTAAGCTTTGCTCTTGCTGCTGTTCTTCTCGCAATAATCCCACCATAAGAATGCGCCACCAGAACTACTGGATCTTGGCCTGCAATATGTTTTATAAGCGATTCTTGGAGTAGGGATTTTTCATCCGTTGTGAAAGTTAGCGGTACGTCATCACTTCCGCCATGGCCTAACCTATCGTAATAGCATGCCGTAAAACTTTCAGGTAATTGGTTAACAATAGATGACCAAGTCGCTTCGGAATCTGAACCAAAACCTGTTTCAAAAAACACATAAGGTCTTCCATTCCCCTTACAGACATACCTAACTTCTTTTCCATTAAAAGCAAAATAACTGCCTGAAAGAGCAACAGGCTGGTTTTGATAAAACGCAATGGTACGCAACAATAAATATACAAAAAGTACTATTAGCACCGTAAAAGTTAGCTTATTGGAGGTTAAACGCTGAAATGTCGAAGACATATTGATCCCTTAATTTATGTAAGCACAACTGCTAAAAGTATTTATAACGATAAGCGCACGGGCGACAAACCGCCTGCGGTTTGGCGTCCGGGTGCCGCGCCTTGTTAGCGAACCGCGCAACAAACAGCGCCACCCGTGCAATTTAAAAAACTTGCGGCTGCATGACAAATAACATGCTACCGCCCTGACCATTGGCGCAAGACTCCAACGGTTTGAGTTACTTTCGACTGCCAATTGATGCCAGCTTTTTTGATGAAAACCACCGCTACCAAAACGTCCAGGCAGACCCACCGAACGTACCGAAAAAGCGCATTTGCGCCGATATCGTTTTTACACGCTAACATTTGTATATTGTGCTGGCACGCTTTGCCTGGTTCTACCAGCTAGCATGCCGCGGTTAATTATTTGATCCACAAAGTGTATTTTTAAAAGGTTTATCCATATTAAGGGAAAATCGTGCTGGCACGTTATTTCCTTTTGGCTACCTGTTATTTACTTGCTTTGTCATCCTAAGCCTCTAAATTAGATTGTTTTTCCCTGTTCAGCAACAAATAACTGTGCCTGCTATTTCGGAGAAAGCGTGCTTGATTTTATAAAAAAACAAATAATACTGTGTTTATATACATGTTTTATGGTGAGCTTAAAATGGCTAAAAGTGCTTTTTTACAAGCTGTATCTGAAGACATTCGATTAAGGGGCTATAGCATTCGTACAGAGCATTCCTACTTGTATTGGATAAAAAGTTTTATTCTGTTTCACCAGAAAAAGCATCCGCAATACATGGGGGCTGAAGAGGTCAAAAACTTTTTGAGTTGGCTGGCGAATCAACGGCATGTTGCTGTTAACACTCAAAAAGTAGCGTTGAATGCGTTAGTTTTTTTGTATCACAAGTTTTTAAAACTGGAGTTGGGTGAACTGGGGTTTAAGCATGCGGTGAAACAACGCAGCTTGCCTGTCGTGTTATCTTCTGCAGAAGTTGCTGCGCTATTGCAACACCTGAAAGGGTTACCTGCACTTGTAGTGTCTTTATTGTACGGTAGTGGGTTAAGGGTTTCTGAGTGTTTACGCCTGCGTGTACAAGATGTTGATCTGGAACATTTATCTATTACTGTCAGAGACGGTAAAGGAAGAAAAGACAGGCAAACTTTGCTTAGTCGCAGTTTGGTGCCGATGCTGAAACAACGCATAGAACAAGCTCTGGCTTTGCAACTGCAAGACAATCTGAAGGGCATTGGCCCATCTTTACCCTTTGTGTTGGGGCGGAAATACCCTTCTGCATATCGACAAGCTGGTTGGATGTATTTGTTTCCTTCAACTTGTCTTTGTGCTCACCCGCTGACGGGAGTGCTTTGCAGGCATCATTTGCATGATAGTGTGATCAGAAAGGCGCTGCAGCCAGCTGTCGTTGCCAGCGGTATTCGTAAAAAAGTGAATTGCCACACATTTCGTCATTCATTTGCCACTCATTTATTGCAATCGGGTTATGACATACGCACAGTGCAGGAATTGCTTGGGCATAACGATGTGGCAACCACTCAAATTTATACTCATGTGATTGGTCAGCATTACGCAGGTACTGTCAGTCCATTGGATAAACTGTTTAACCTACCAGAACTCAAAGAACCTCAGTGTAGTTATGGCGCGGTGGAACTACATTATGTCGCGTGAATGGTCTGGATCTGCAGCTTTCTGATACTGATGATCAAGGTGTTGAGCGTAGTATCAGTTACGCAACAAGATTCTGGCCAGTTCTGCACGGAAAAAAACAGCTAAAGCATAAGCTTTAGCTGAACCAGAGGAAGGCAAACCTCAACAGGGTGGATAGAAAGAGTGATGGAAGAATTACTGCGCTAAAAACAGCCGGATTTGTTCTGCTTTGCTTTGAATATTTAATAGCCCGTCTAAATGCCCGGCCTGACCTGAAATTTCTTCATACAAAGCATTGGGCATCTGGTCTTTGCTTTGTTTTGCCATAGCCGGAGTCAGT
>CAZNXI010000198.1:0-790 GCA_964577005.1 uncultured Rheinheimera sp. | reverse complement strand
GGAGTCAGTAATAAATCCCCTGTGGCCGGTAACCAGAGGGTTTTGGCTGTTACGCTTTTTAGCTTTTGCTGCCAGTTGTCGCCCATACCAGCACGCCATAACTGCGAAGCCCTTACCAGGTACAGCAACGAATTGGCATCCATTTGGGCTGAACGTTGTGTAGCCGCCTTCATTAATCGCTCCCAGGCTGGCAATTCGTTTTGAATATCCTGATGAATGGCTTTATCCAAAGCAGGCGCAGGGTAGCTTTGGTTAAATAAATCCGGGTGCAAGGCATCCTGAATCACATAAGCCAATGCCCGCGTTAAACCTTGAGGTTGTTGTGTTAAGGGATAAGCGCCTTTATTCCACTCAGGGTCCTGTTTAATAGGTTGAGCCCAGCGTTCCAGCCGCACCGCACTGAAACTGTCGATATAAGCTGTGCCTATCACTGGCAATAAACGTTCTACTTTATCCGGATAACTGACAGCCCATTCAATAGCCTGAAAAGAACCCATGGAAGGGCCAATCACCGCATACAATTTTTTAATGCCGAGTTGATCCAGCAATGCTTTTTGCACTTCAACAAAATCACGAATGGTAACAACTGGAAAAGTTAAGCCATAAGCCTTGCCTGTGTCCGGGTTGATGCTGGCAGGGCCTGTGGTGATCACGTCGGGCGAAAATGCATTCAGATTGGCCAGACTATCGACACTCAGTACATAAAATTTATTGGTATCTATGGCTTTGCCTGGGCCAATAATTTTATCCCAGTAGCCAGGGGCTGCATCTGTAGCGCGGTATTTGCCTG
>CAZNXI010000197.1:0-4852 GCA_964577005.1 uncultured Rheinheimera sp. | reverse complement strand
GTTTGACAGCCCGTTAACAGGCTGAGGCTAGCGAGTAATAATGAAATTGCAGCAGTACGACTTTTCATAAATGTCCTTATTATGTTGATAAACCAGAAAAAAGCCGCAGACTAGTCGACTTAGCCAGTAATTACAACATAATAGGAACAGATGGTTTACCGTTTGCTTAAAAAGCGATCAAGGGGTCAGAGTTGTTGATCCTGCGACTGCTTATACCATTGCGATTTCCTATCGCCACCATGCGCACTTAACTCGACACGCTTTCCCAATTGCTGCTCAATTTGCTGCTTAAAGCGACCGTCTCCCAATACCCAAGCCTTTTGCAAGGCGTCTCTTATTTCCTTAAGTGAACTATCGGGAATTTGATGTTCAAATAGCGCCTGGTAGGCCTGTTTTCTTGATGCGTCATCCTGCCCTAGCCCCAGATAAATAGGATGTGCGGTTAACAACTCAATTTTTCTATCCAGCGCATTATGCTGATAACTCGACCAAGGATAGGCTGCCGGATGCGCCGTCATACCCGCGCGCACCGGGTTTAGTTCAATATAGCGGCTGACCAGCAAAAAATAGCGTTCACTATCTACCAGTGACGATTTGTAACGCCCTTCCCACAAGGTGCCACTTCGTGCGTAGTTTACGTTCACATAACGCACATAATAACGCCCCAACGACTGCATCAACTGACTGATGCCGTTTGGCGTTGAAGGCGTCAGCAGCAAATGCACGTGATTGGTCATTAATACATAGGAATGTACCGCGACCTTACATAGGGCGCTGTATTCTTTCAGTTTATCCAAATAAACCGTGTAATCCTGCTCATTAAAAAAACAGGCTTGGCGATTATTGCCACGCTGAACCACATGCTGTGGAATGTCTGGAAGGTTTAATCGCGGACGACGTGCCATAAGCTAACCACCCGAAATGAAGTCCAATTTGTTTAAAAAATAGACCATTTATCGAGTATCAACAACTCTGACCCCTTGATCGCTTGATCGAACGAACAACTAAGGGGCAGAGTCGCAAATCAACAACTCTGACCCCTTGATCGAACAACTCTGACCCCTTGATCGGGGTTAGCGCATGGCGAGGAGCATGCTGCTGGGGTGTTCTAGGTATTGCTTCCAGAGGTTGGTGAAGCGGGCGATGGTGCCGCCGTCGATGATGCGGTGATCGCCGGACCAGCTGATTTGCATTATTTGCCGTGCTACGACCTGACCGTTGGCGTCAAAGCGTGGTAAGGCTTGTACTTTACCTAGTGCGACGATGGCGACTTCCGGTTTGTTGATAATGGGCGTGGCCACTGTGCCACCAATAGCGCCGATATTACTGATGGTAATGGTGCCGCCTTTTAAATCGGCGGGGCTTACCCTGCCCTCACGGGCGGCATCGGTGAGCTTGGTTAAAGCGTTGGCAATATCGACAATGGATTTTTGCTCGCAGCCTTTAACATTAGGCACTAATAAACCCACTTTTGAGTCGACTGCAACACCAATATTGTGCGCGGCAAAGTAGGTTAGCTCGGTGCAATCGGCATTGGGCTGGCTGTTCATCACGGGGAATTCGTTAATGGCTAACGACAGCGCCTTCATAAAGAATGGCATCATGGTTAGCTTAACGCCCTGCTTAGCGTATTGATCTTTAAGCTGGCTACGTAGCGCAATCAGCTCGGTAAGGTCAATTTCTTCGCAGTAGGTAAAGTGCGGAATAGTTGATACCGACTCGGCCATTTGTCGCGCCATCACCGCTTTAATACCACGAATAGGCTCAACGCGGTTGCTCGCCACGCTGCTAGCTACTGCTGCTGAAGTTGGCGTTGAGATTACGGTTGAAGCCGCACTTTCCCCTGAAGCCGCTGAACCTGAAGCCGTTGAAGCCGCACTTGCCCCAGAAGCCGCAGCACCTGATGCACTGGCGCCTTTGGCAAAGGCGTGCACGTCGTCTTTAAATACCCGGCCTTTGTCGCCTGAACCAGGTACTAACTGAATATCGATACTCAGTTCGCGCGCTAAGCGACGCACCGCTGGGCTGGCTAAGGCTTTAATACCCTTGGCAGCGGCACTGTTGGCGGCTGGTGCTTTACTAGCCACTGCAGCTTGTGCTGCGTTGCTTACTTGGGTTGTAATTGGCTTACTCGCTGCGCTAACGTGTACTGTTGCTGCGGTCTGTTCTGAAACCGCAGCTGTCGCCACAACGCTTTGCCCTTCGCCTTGGCGGCGAATCGCGAATAGCGGTGCATGCACTTTGGCGATGTCGCCTTTTGCGTAATACAATTTGCTGACCACACCGGCATATTTGGCCGGAATTTGCACTAAGGCTTTGTCGGTCATCACATCACATACTGGCTGATCTTCGGCGATAGTGTCGCCCTCAGCAACTAACCAGTCGACAATTTCACACTCGACAATACCTTCGCCGATATCCGGCAGGATAAAGTCTTCGGTTATTTCGCCGGTTGCTGAGTTATTGGTAATCATCGAAGCCGCCGAAGCCGATCCGGAAGCCATCGTGGTGTTGACGCTCGCCGCTGCGGGTGCTGTAGCCGCTGGGCTACTCTCTACCGGACTGGCGGCGGCAGTATTATCTACGGTTAAATGCATTTCAAAAAGCGGCGCATGCACTTTAGCAATATCACCTTTGGCGTAATACAGTTTGCTGATCACACCATTGTGCACCGCCGGAATTTGTACCAAGGCTTTGTCGGTCATCACATCGCAAACGGGCTGATCTTCGCTAATCAGCTCGCCTTCTTTAACCAGCCATTCGACAATTTCGCACTCGACAATACCTTCGCCGATATCGGGTAGAATAAAATCCTGTTTCATCGAAAACTCCTTAGAAATTAACCGAGCGCATAATGGCTTCGAATGTTTTCAGATGATCGGCTACGTATTCTTTTTCCAGTGCCAATGGGTACGGGGTATCTAAACCACAAACGCGTTCAATCGGGCTTTCTAAATGCAGGAAACACATCTTCTGGATAGTGGCAGCAATTTCACCGGCAAAACCACCTGTTAATGGTGCTTCGTGGTTAATCACTAAACGGCCGGTTTTCATAACAGAGGCGGCAACGGTGTCGGCATCCCATGGCAGAATGCTACGTAGGTCAATCACTTCGCACGATACGCCTTGCTCTGCTGCCATATCTACCGCTTTTTGTACGATCTCCATTTGCGCGCCCCAGGCTAAAACGGTCACGTCTTTACCCTGCTGTAGCACTTCGGCTTTGCCAATCGGCAGCTCGTAGTACTCTTCTGGCACTTCGCCTACTGAGGCGCGATAAAGTTTTTTCGGCTCAAAGAAAATCACTGGATCTGGGCAAGCAATAGCAGCCAATAACAAGCCTTTGGCTTGGTGAGGATCGCGTGGTACCACAATTTTTAAACCTGGGGTATGCGCAAAATAGGCTTCTGGGCTTTGGCTGTGGTAATGACCACCGGCGATACCGCCACCATAAGGGGTGCGGAACACTAAGCCACCGACGTTGAATTCGTTACCTGAGCGGTAGCGGAATTTGGCGGTTTCGTTGACGATTTGGTCAAAGGCCGGGAAGATGTAATCGGCAAACTGAATTTCGGCAACCGGCTTCATACCCTGAGCTGCCATACCGTTAGCAAAACCTGCAATACCTTGTTCGGTTAATGGCGTATTGAAGCAGCGGGCTTTGCCGTATTTTTCTTGTAATTTGCTGGTAGCACGAAATACGCCACCAAAATGGCCAACGTCTTCACCAAAACAGACCACGCCATCATCTTTGGCCATCGCCAGATCAAGGGCGTTATTAATGGCCTGTAACATATTCATTTTTGCCATTAGTCGAGTCTCCCGGCGGTAATTGGATAAGCATCTGGATATTTACGGATATGCTGTTTTAATTCGTCCAGTTGTTGCTGTAAGGCTGGGATAGGCTCGGCGTAGACATCAGAAATTAAGTGTTCAATGCCTGGCTTGGCGACTTTTTCCGCCACTTTTAAGGCATCAAGAATATCGACGCGTAATTGCTCAGTTTGGGCTTTGTCGGCGGCTTCGTCTAACCAACCTTGTTGCAGTAACCAAGCTTTAAAGCGGCCGATAGGATCGTTTTTACGCCACAAAGCTTCTTCTTCTTTTGAACGGTAACCACTTGGATCATCGGAAGAGGAATGCGCGCCTAAACGATAAGCGATAGATTCGATTAACACCGGCTCATGATGCTTGATGGCGTGTTCGCGCGCCATTTGGGTGGCTTGGTATACCGCCAGAATATCGGCACCGTCGACACGGATGGTTTTCATACCATAGCCGACGCCACGACAAGCAATGCCGTCGCCGACAAACTGCTCGTTGGCAGGGGTAGAAATAGCGTAACCATTGTTGCGGCAGAAGAAGATCACCGGCGCTTTATGCACAGCAGCCATATTTAAACCGGCGTGAAAGTCGCCTTCTGAGGCAGCACCTTCACCAAAGTAACAGATGGTTACAGCGTCTAAGCCACGCAGTTTTTGCGCATAAGCATAACCACTGGCTTGCGGAATTTGCGTGCCAAGCGGTGAGGAAATGGTCATATAATTGATGGCGTTGCTACCATAATGCACCGGCATTTGGCGGCCTTTGCCTAAGTCCAGCTCGTTGGAGAAGAGCTGGTTCATAAACTGCTCTAGGGTAAAGCCACGGTAACGTAAAGCGCCTTGCTCGCGGTATTGCGCCATGATCATATCGTGATCGGTAAGCGCGGCGGCACTGCCTACGGTGGTGGCTTCTTCGCCTAAACATTGCATATAGAAGCTAATACGGCCTTGGCGCTGGGCGGCTAACATGCGCTCGTCTAATACCCGAATAAACACCATGGTATCGTACATTTTTAAGGCGGTGGCTT
>CAZNXI010000196.1:0-4902 GCA_964577005.1 uncultured Rheinheimera sp. | reverse complement strand
TGCACCAGTAAAGGGCTATTTTGGCCATTAGGGGAGACCTCAATGTCAATCCCTGCTAAATCAGGCAAGATTTTTCTGCGGAAATTGTCTAGAATGGCATCGCGTTGCATTTTCAGGCGGGTCGCCCAAGCAGCAGAGCTGCATAAAATTACTGCGCGACCCTCTTTTATGGTGGCGACCTGACAAAAGGTCAGTTGCGATAATTGCAAGATCTGGCATAGTTCGGCATTAAGTTTACTCACTTGTTGATGCTGTCGCTGCACTTTTGCCAACGGACTTTGGCCAAACAACTTAGCTAAATCTTCCGGTTTGTGGCTGTAACGTTTCATCAGCAGGTAACCTGTTTTGATTAAGATGATAGCAGCAAGAGTGTAGCAGTTTTTCAAGTAGGGCAGTAGCATCCCCCCTTGAAACTCTGATCATACAGCACCATATCTTGTTTACTTTTGCCCGCGCCTGACGTTTAGGACAGGCCATACTTAAGCGACAAGAACGTCTGGTTAAACCCGCTGCAGCTTCAGATGGTAGGGTTTTACAATTACTATAAATACTGGCACCGCCAGGGCTGCATAGCAGTTTTAACTTAGAATGGTATCTGGATAATGTTTGGAAAACTTTTTGCCAAATTAATTGGTAGCCGCAATGACCGTTTCTTAAAAAAATTAAAAAAACAGGTCTTAAAAATCAATGCCCTGGAAGCTGAATACGAAAAGCTGAGTGATGAACAACTAAAAAATAAAACCAGCGAATTAAAACAGCGGGTGCAAGCCGGTGCAACCTTGGATGATTTGCTGCCTGAAGCTTTTGCTACAGTACGTGAAGCCAGTAAACGCGTATTTACTATGCGGCATTTCGATGTGCAATTATTGGGTGGCATGGTTTTGCATCAAGGTAAAATCTCTGAGATGCGAACGGGTGAAGGTAAAACCTTAACCGCGACCTTACCCGCTTACTTAAATGCCTTAAGCGGAAAATCGGTGCATGTTATTACCGTAAACGATTACCTCGCCAAGCGTGACGCCCAAACCAATGAACCATTATTTAGCTTTTTAGGTTTGACGGTAGGGGTGAATATCCCGGGGCTAGCGCATCAAGAAAAACAACAAGCTTACGCTGCTGATATTACCTATGGCACGAATAACGAATTCGGTTTTGATTATCTGCGCGATAATATGGCCTTTTCGCCACAAGATCGGGTGCAGCGCGATCTAGCTTATGCCATTATCGATGAAGTTGACTCGATTTTAATTGATGAAGCGCGTACGCCGTTAATTATTTCTGGTCCGGCGGAAGACAGTTCTGAGCTGTACAAACAAATTAACATCCTAGTGCCTGAGCTTGTCAAACAAGAAAAAGAAGATGAAGAAGGCAATCATGGTGATGGCCACTTTACTGTTGACGAAAAGGCACGCCAGGTTTACCTGACCGAGCAAGGTCAAATCAAAGTCGAAGAGATGCTGCGTGAGCGCGGTATGATTGGTGAAGCCGATACCTTATTCTCTGCTGCCAATATTACCTTGTTACATCATGTCTATGCCGCACTGCGTGCGCATCAATTATTTAAACGTGATGTCGATTATGTGGTTAAAAACGGTGAGATTATCATTGTTGATGAACACACCGGTCGTACCATGGAAGGACGGCGTTGGTCTGAAGGTTTGCACCAAGCGGTAGAAGCCAAAGAAGGCGTACGTATTCAAAATGAAAACCAAACCCTCGCGTCTATTACGTTCCAGAACTATTTCCGTTTATACGACAAACTCGCCGGTATGACCGGTACTGCCGATACTGAAGCCTTCGAATTCCAACAAATTTATGGTTTAGAAACCATCGTAGTACCCACCAATAAGCCGATGGTGCGTCAGGATCTGGCAGACTTGGTTTATCTGACAGCCGAAGATAAATACAACGCTATTATCGAAGATATCAAAACAGCTCGCGATGCTGGCAGACCGGTACTGGTGGGAACGGCCTCGATTGAAAGCTCAGAATATCTATCAACTATTCTGAATAAGGCTAAAATTAATCATCAGGTGCTGAACGCTAAATTCCACGCGAACGAAGCGCAAATTATTGCCGATGCCGGTAGACCAGGTACAGTAACGATTGCAACTAACATGGCGGGTCGTGGGACTGACATCGTATTGGGTGGTAGCTTACAATCTGAACTGAAAGCCTTGGGTGCGGCAGCCGATGACGCCACTATCGCCGCGGCAAAAGCTGACTGGCAGCAACGCCATGACGCTGTTATCGCCGCTGGTGGCTTGCATATCATTGGTACTGAGCGACATGAATCACGCCGTATTGACAATCAGTTACGGGGTCGAGCCGGTCGTCAGGGCGATCCTGGTATTTCCCGTTTTTATCTATCGCTTGACGATGCCTTAATGCGTATCTTTGCCTCCGACAGAATGGCAGGCATGATGCGTCGCTTAGGTATGGCACCCGGTGAAGCCATAGAGCACCCTTGGGTAAGCCGCGCTATTGAGAATGCCCAGCGTAAGGTAGAAGCGCGTAACTTTGATATTCGTAAACAGCTGCTGGAATTTGATGATGTTGCCAATGATCAGCGTAAGGTCATTTATGAGCAACGCAATGACTTGCTAGACGCCACTGATATCAGTGATACCATTCAGGCCATTCGTGAAGATGTGGTAGAAAATGTAATCAGCAACTATATCCCGCCACAGTCTTTAGATGAAATGTGGGATATTCCCGGCTTGGAGCAAAGGCTGCAGGCAGACTTTGGGGTTGAGCTGCCTATTGCGCAGTGGTTAAAAGACGATTCTAAACTGTTTGAAGAAAAACTACGTGAGCGTATTCAGCAAGAGGTTGCTGCATCTTACGTACTAAAAGAACAAATGGTGGGTGCAGCGGTACTGCGTCAGTTCGAAAAAGCTATCATGCTGCAGAGCTTAGATACCCACTGGAAAGAGCATTTAGCCGCGATGGATCATTTGCGCCAAGGTATCAACTTACGTGGTTATGCGCAAAAGAACCCGAAGCAGGAATATAAGCGCGAAGCCTTTGAGCTGTTCTCCACCATGTTGGATAACTTAAAACTGGATGTGATTGGCGTATTGAGCCGAGTTCAGGTAAGAGCGGCAGAAGATGTGGAGGCGGTAGAAGAGCAGCGCCGCAAAGCAGATAACGTGCCGCTGGATTTCCAGCATGCAGAGGCTGAGCAGATTGGCGGTGAATTACCGCCAGGCGTGCAATCTAACGCGCCAGTGCTACGTGACGGGGTAAAAGTAGGGCGTAACGATCCTTGTCCTTGTGGCTCCGGTAAAAAATACAAGCATTGCCATGGCCAGCTTACCTAAATCAACACTGCATGTTGCAGTCGGAGTCATTCTACGCCAGCAGCAAGTGCTGTTGGCGCTAAGACATGCAACTCAACATCAGGGTGATAAGTGGGAGTTCCCTGGTGGTAAGGTAGAAGCCGCTGAAACGGTGGAAGCTGCGCTGAAGCGCGAGTTGCAGGAAGAGTTAGCCATAACAGTCACTGCCTGCGAACCCTTTATGCAGCTTAGTTACGATTATCCAGAGCGCACTGTCTTGTTGGACATTTGGTTAGTTACTGACTTTATTGGCGAGCCAACAGGCGTAGAAGGACAACCGTTACAGTGGGCGGATATTGCGAGTTTGCATCACTTAACCTTTCCAGAAGCTAACCAAGCCATTGTCGCGCGATTACAACAAGCTTACCCGGTGCCCGCTTAGTCATTATTGTGTGTTGTTTTACTCTTTAAAAAACTGGTTGTCCTGTTGCAGCATGTCCTGCTCAAGTTCGGCCAGATATTCTTCTGATAACTGCTGGTCGATGGGCAGTTTATCTGGGATGCGGTGATTTTCTGCCGCCCAATCGCCCAAATCAATTAATTTGCAGCGTTCACTGCAAAAAGGCCGAAAGGTTGATTCTGCTGCCCAAATTACGGGCTTTTCACAGGACGGGCATTTTACTGTTGTTGACACAAACGACTCCACTTATTTCGTGCTATATAATTGATAAGCGCGATTGTAACAGATCCATTGTATAGGTGGGGAGCAAGTCTCAAGCTTGTAGCGTGGATTAACAGCAAGCTAGTTGAAAGTTCACGGCTTCGGCACAGGCACTACGCCCTTCTTGTACAGACAACTGCATAAAACGAATAGCATAGCGATAGCGGTTACCGCTTACGGTAGGGAAAGAACAGCAGCTATGTAAGTATTTTATTCGTAATAACTCATACTGCTCGGCACTTTGCTGATAAAACCCCGATTCTGTTTGGATCTCAGAAAATTGCCCACGTTCCCGAATAAAGTTAAGCACAAACTCAATGGCGTGTTTAGCGAGTTGTAATTGATTTAACCAATCTGCTTTTTGTTGTTGTTGATTGTTGTCCGGTAAGCCTAACCAATACTGCAGCTGCGGCATATCGAAATAGCAACACCCGCCCGGCATAGCAAAACGCTGCCGTAATGGAGCCAGAAATTTATCTTCTTTCAGCTGATTAACCAATTTACCACTGCGCAGTAACTCAGTTTGCAAACGCAAAGCCTGCTGCAGCATCAGTTGTAATTTTTTGTCAGACACTGAAGGGTGATTAGACCAAGCCACTAACTGGCTTTCACAGCGTTCAGTATCTTTTATCAGATCAGGGCGCACATCGTTGCGATCTAACACATCAATTAATGCAAATAAGGTACTAAAAAAACTGAGCTGTTGCGCGTGCTGACTTGCCGATTGCAAGGCAGATAATTGTGCAAAAAGATGCTCTATCCGCAAATAGGTGCGGATTTTTTCACTTAACGGGTGTTCGTAGATAATTTCTGCAGTCATCACTGCTATTTGTGTCTTATTTTTTCACTAAGTTCAAGATATTTTTCATGTAATTGCTGAATTTGTGGCAAAAGATCACT
>CAZNXI010000195.1:0-4938 GCA_964577005.1 uncultured Rheinheimera sp. | reverse complement strand
CACATCCCGGCACATACGTCATAAACTGTGGCTGCTTCCTTCCGGACCTGACCAGATTCGCCTACTAGTATTGCGAGAGGACCAATGGGACTACCATAGTAACCAATTAAGGCAGCGGCATTATCCGTAAAACACCCGCCGGTTGCAAGCCCTATCCATACTTATCCTGCTTTACTGTTGATAAAATCAACAACTTAGTTTTGTAACGCTTGTTGGTATTTTTCTAATAAGGTTTTAAAACGCTGCTGTTGCTCAGGTGATAAGCGTAATACCTGCTTTTGCGCCTCAGGCAAGGCTTCCAGCTGTTCATCAGCATAAGTATACATCACCGAAGGACGAATCAGTTCCGCAGAGGTTATGGCATTCGGTGTGGCGAGCAATACTGCAATCGCCTGTTGCAGACGCTGATCAAAAGTAAAATCGGGATACCCCAGCTCAGCAAAAGCTTCATCTAACAAAGGTTGATAGCGCTGTTTTAATGCCAGTAACTGCCCGACAGGAACACTTTCCAATAATTGAATGTAAGGTTCATAACGCTGGGCGTTGCCGCTCGTCACTTGATAACGATTTTCTGCAATTTCGGTCACCTGATAAGCACTGGCCGGGTTTATCAATACCGGCTGCCCTGCAACGAGTTGCCCTTGCGCCACATTATCAACCGTGACCACAAAGTGTCTGATCATTTCTTCCCGATTAAACAGCGCTGCCAGTCCGGCTTTCCAATTTAACGCCAGCAAATCGGCACTTAACGCTTTATCGGATTCATTTAACGGCGGCAATGGCGGCAACGCAGGCTGTGTTGCTGTAGGTTCAACGCTTACCGTAGTCTCAGCCTGTTGTTGCGGTGCAGCAGTGGGCTCCACCACAACCATTACCTCAGGTTCAACCGGTGCCGGCGACACTAGCTCTGGTTCTGGCGCTATAGCGGCTTGAGTGTCGGGTTGCTGTACCATAGGC
The DNA here is from genome assembly GCA_964577005.1 of uncultured Rheinheimera sp. GTDB lineage: Bacteria > Pseudomonadota > Gammaproteobacteria > Enterobacterales > Alteromonadaceae > Alishewanella. The sequence goes on along the minus strand of CAZNXI010000195.1, from coordinate 3,981 downwards.
GGCAGCATAACGGGCTCGACACTCTGCTTATCATCCTTAAATAAGAGCCAAGATGCCACTATGATGACCATAGCCACAGTGGCCAAACCGGCATAGTATACCGCCTGACCAGTACCTGAATTTTGTTCTGACATTTTACCTTACCTATCACTTTGGAAAAACAGACCCATCGGGGCACTTAGCATTGCATTATTTTGAAATATCAGCAATATACTACTTGCAGAGCATAAAAAATCGAAAAAGTTCAGTTAAGGATCGGCATGTCAGATAACACTGTTAGCACCAAAGGTAAAACCGCTTTATTGCTCACCGGAGGTGGCGCCAGAGCCGCTTATCAAATTGGTGTACTTAAGGCCATCACCACACAGTACCCCAGAAATAGCCCCTTACCTTTTCAAATTATCTGTGGAACCTCTGCAGGGGCAATAAATGGCGCTGGACTAGCGTGTTATGCGTCTTGTTTTCACCTTGGCGTGAAAAAAATCGAATCTGTCTGGCGAAATTTTCAGACTCATCAGGTGTATTATTCTGATTACCCGCGTCTGTTAAGACACTTGTTTCGAAGTATTTATAGTGCTTTCCAAGCTGATTATGCCAACAAAAAACCGGTTAGCTTGTTAGACAATAAACCGCTAAAACAACTGTTAAATCGCATTCTCGACTTACAACGTATAGATCGCAATATTATGCGGGGTTACCTTTCCAGTTTTTCGGTCACAGCGTCCTGTTATAATGACGGGGATTCCATTAGCTTCTTCCAATCTGACACGGCTGAGGATTGGCGTAGAGCTCGGCGCTGCGGCCAAAAAACGCTGTTGGGTATTCATCATTTAATGGCCTCAGCGGCAATCCCATTAGTTTTTCCGTCAGTTCGTATCCACCAAAATTACTATGGTGATGGATCTGTCAACCAATTGGCGCCCCTGAGCGCGCCTATTCACCTTGGTGCCGATAAAATCTTGATTATTGGGGTTGATGATCCAAGACCCACAGAATTAAAGCAACGCCAGTTACATCATCCTGATCTGGCGACAGTTGCAGGGCATTTACTGGATACGGTCTTCACCGATACCCTAAATTCTGATCTAGAGCGCATGCAACGTATCAATAAAACCGCTGAGTTACTGCGGCAACATAATATTGCAACGGAATTAAAGCCGGTACAAAGTTTATTGATAAATCCTAGCCAAAATTTCAATCAGCTCGCTAGTGAGAATTTTCTCTGTTTCCCATTCGCCATCCGTACCTTGTTAAGGATGGTGGGTATTAGCCAACATTCTGATTCTAGCGTAGTCAGCTATTTACTGTTTGAACAAAAATACACACGCAGGTTGATTGAGCTCGGGTACCAAGACGGGTTAAATCAACTTGATAGCATTATGCAATTTCTTGCCGCTGCAGACCATTAAACAGGTGTCAAAAAACTAACGCAGAGCAAAAATCATATAAAAAAACAATAAAATTCAACACATTAAAAAGTGGCCTGTAATTTGCTTATACGCTAATAGTGTAACTTTATAGGTGTGGTGTTGATATGTGGCAAGAACAAGGCAACTTAACTAACGCTTTTGTCGACCTAACGTTTGGCAAACGCTGGCAAGATACTGCTGATTTTAGTGAAATCAGTCTGGTCAGCCAGTTACAAACCACCTTGGATCTGCAGCAACAAGTAGACATTTTTTCGATGAGTGCAGCGCGCACCCAGATCTTAGAAGGCTTAACCTTAACCACAGCGCTGGGAGAGTTTAACGCAGCAGGCTCTCGCCCAGGTCAATACCAGCATAAAGTCAGTTTGACATTAGATAATCAACTGCTGGCGGAGCTTTGCTATCAATCACAGCATCCGTTTACCCCACTTGTGCAACAACAACTGTTATTATTAGAGTCAGAATGGTTATTTGCACTCAGAAATGCGCTGGTGGTTGGTCGCTTACAACAAATGGCGTTGAAAGATCCTTTAACTACCTTAGGCAATAGACGGTTTTTTGACGATAGCTTTGCGAAGGCGGTGCAGCTTGCAAAACGGCACCAAGCTCCCTTTGCCTTACTGTTACTGGATTTAGATAACTTCAAACAAGTTAATGATATCGAGGGGCATAGTGTCGGTGATGCCGTGCTATTGAAGGTTGCCGATTGTATGCGCGAGACGTTAAGAGCTACTGACAGTTTATTCCGCTTCGGTGGGGATGAATTCGCAGTTTTATTAACCGATAGCGATGCAGAACATGCGGAACGTGTAGCTGAACGCTTACTGGCTGCAATAAAATCAAACGCATTTTTAGTCAAGTTGGGCGTAGGCTGTAGCATAGGTCTTGCCAGATTATCTGCAGAACAACAACCACGTGATTTATTCCATTTAGCCGATGAAGCGCTATATCAGGCAAAATCATCAGGCAAAGGTAAAGTACGCCATAGCCCAGTTGCACGCGTCAATGTCCAAGAGTCACTAACACACGCTATGCGGGTTGCCAGCTAAGCCAACAAGTTGCAGCTGTCGCAGGATAAGCACTGGCATAACCTGCGACCAGTTTCAATTCACCATTTTGCAGCAATAAAGGCACCCTAGTGCGCTGCCACGGCGGCACTTGCCACAGTTTAAACCACTGTTTTAAAGGCTTAGAGACTTTACCTGCCGGTTTAAAAGGTAAGCTTAATTTACCATAGACGACTTGAAACTGTTGTGCCGTTGCCGCAACAGGTAAAGCCCCCAAACTTTCAGACGCATGCCAGCTAAAGCAACCTAGACCACTGGCTAACTGTAACGGCTCGCCTACAGTTAAAATCGTGTCAGCATTTTCGACTATTGGCGGCAATTCTGCCAAGCAATACAAGCTATCTTGGTAGCGGCGCAGTTGATACTGGCCAAGCTGTAACTGGGGGGTCGCATCTGGCCTCGCGTTAATCACCTGCTGTGTTAACGTATTAAGCCATTGTGTTTCAGGATTTAAACCAAAACCAGCTAACCAACGACGTATCACTAAGTTTTGTTGCAATACCGGCAAGGTGTTGAGTTGTGACAAATTTAAACGATCCTGTGCAACACATTCGGCTAACGCCTGTTCCGTATAAAAATCAGCTAAAGCAACTGCATCTTGTAGATGCTGCACACTGCGAGCTACCGTCTGTAAAAAAGTCGGCCAGCGCTGCTTTAAAATCGGCGTAACCTGATGACGTAAAAAATTTCTATCAAATTGCAGATCGTCATTACTGTCGTCATCTACCCAGCTAAGCTGTTCGAGTTCAGCATACGCATGCAATTGCTGCCGGCTGATACTGAGCAAAAAACGCACCAGTTTACCAGCGGCAAAAGCACGTTCTGACTGCATAGCCGCTAAGCCCGTTAAGCCAGCACCTCGCTTTAAGGCCAATAAAAGCGTTTCTAATTGATCGTCGGCATGATGGCCTGTTAACAATAAGGCGTTAGGTGAAGAAATATATTCAGCAAGCACCTGATAACGAGCATGGCGCGCGCGCTGTTCAATATTGCCCTGTTTATCTAAATGCACATAACGCACAACACAGGCAACTTGCCGCAATTGACATTGCTGCTGGCAAAAAGCCGCCCAGCTATCCGCTTGCGGATTTAACCCATGATGGATATGCACCGCAGTCAGTGGAATGGCCATCTGCTGGCAAAGAGGCGCAAGTAAATGCAGCAGGACTTGTGAATCTAAGCCGCCACTATATGCCAAAACTAACTGACTAATTCCTGAAGCTTGGCGCTGTAGCTGATGTGATAAGGCAGCCTGTAAATGCTGTGATAAATCTAACATAGTGCCCTAGTTCAACTTGGCATGGTTCGGCTGCTTTCGGACGAAAGCAGCCGATAAGGCATTAGCAATAACCGTAAGCCATCAAACGCTTGTAACGTCTATCGAGTAGCTCAGGAATACTGAGTTTTTGCAGTTTGTCTAAATCACGCAATAACGCATTTTTTAATGAACTGGCCATTTGTTCTGGCGATCGATGCGCGCCACCTAA
>CAZNXI010000194.1:0-4983 GCA_964577005.1 uncultured Rheinheimera sp. | reverse complement strand
CAGACTACGACTTTGTTGATGCAGCGAGCGCAGCACTGTTTCGTTATAACGATCTGCAAGCGTTAAACAGTGCGACGCCGCTTATTAACGAAGAATGGCTGCATTTCCGTTCAGATGACCATAGGGAATTAGTAGAGACTAGCAAAGTCAAATTAATTGACGAGGCTTGTAAGCTTATCGGCATACTGGGTGTGGCTTATGATATTACTCTAAGACACCAAGTAGATGAACAACAAAAAATTGCGCTGAGTGTGTTTACTGAAGCACTTGAGGGCATCATGCTAACCGATCCCAATGCCCGCATTATTGACGTAAACACAGCGTTTTGCCAAATCACTGGCTACAGTAAGGCCCAAGTTGTGGGGCATAACGCCAATATTTTAAACTCTGGCTTACAACCTGCCAGCTTTTACCGCAAATTATGGCAGCAGATTAAACAAAAAGGCTTTTGGCAAGGTGAGATTTGGAACAAACGTGCCAATGGGGCTATCTATGCCGAGCATTTAAAAATACAGGCGGTACGCAATGCGGCCGGAGCCATTACACACTATATTGCGTTATTTCATGATCTTTCCCCACTGAAACAGCAACAACTCCAACTCAACCTAGTGCAACACTTTGACGCACTAACCAAATTACCTAATCGCGAACTCTTGCTAACCCAGCTGTCGCATTTACTAAAACAAAAACCACGCGTGAACCAATCACTCGCCATACTCATCATAGATTTAGACGCGTTTCAAAGTATTAATCAGCAATTTGGCTTCAAATTTGGCGATAAATTACTAAAGCTTATCGCTGGCCGCTTTAAAAAACAGTTAGCCGCACAGCATTTTCTTTCGCGCGTTGGCGGTAACGAATTTGCCGTCATTTTGCCTGAACTGACCGATCCTGAGTTAGCCTTAAAGATGATCGATGCGTTACGTCTGACAGCGAGTAAACCTTTTACCCTCGCCGGTATTCATAGCAATATCACTGCCTGTGTTGGTATCACCTTTGCTAGCACAGCCGAGCAGTTAGAAGCAGAGCAACTGCTGAAACAAGCGCAACAAGCGCTATTTCAGGCGAAACTGGCAGGACGCAATAGCTTCCATATTTTTGACCGCAATACTGCTGCCCAACAACGTAACCAGTTTGAGTTTTTTAAAGAAATACAGCAGGCCATCAACGATAATCAGTTTGTCCTGTATTATCAGCCCAAAGTGGCCTTTCGCAGCGGCAAAGTCACGGGCTTTGAAGCCTTAATTCGCTGGCAGCATCCAGAAAAAGGCTTGGTGATGCCAGATAGTTTTATCCCGGCCTTGGCAAGTAACGCCTTAATGCTGACCTTGGGCGATTGGGTTATTAAGCAAGCCTTACATCAGCTAAGCCAATGGAATGCCGCAGGCTTCCGAAGCCGGATCAGTGTCAATATTGACAGTATGCAACTAAATGATCCGCTTTTTGCCGACAAGCTCCTGACGCAATTTGCCAGCTTCCCCAGCGTGCAGTATTCGCAACTTGAACTGGAAATTCTAGAAACCGGTGCCGTGGAGCAATTGGACAAAACCTCGGAATTAATCCGCAGCTTGCAGCATAAAGGCATCGATTTTTCGTTAGATGACTTTGGTACCGGCTATTCTTCGCTGACGTTTTTAAAGCAACTACCAGCCAATATTGTCAAAATCGATCAAAGCTTTATTCGACACATGCTGGATGACCCAGAGCAGTTGATTATTACCGACTCTATAATTCTACTGGCGCAAAAACTCAAACGCACCGTCGTGGCCGAGGGTGTTGAAGGCTTTTTACATGGCGTTATATTGTCGGCCTTAGGCTGCGATTTAGCACAAGGTTACTTTATTGCTAAACCCATGCCCGCCAGTGACATTACCGCCTGGCTAGCGAACTGGCAAATGCCAGAAATATGGCAAACTGTGCCCTTACTCAACAAAGCAGATTTACAAGGTTTAATTAGCTTGGCAGAGCACCGACAGTGGTATCTAAGCGCCATACAAAACCTAACACAAGGCAAGGAGCTACTCGCAACGCATCGCCCCTGTAAATTGGCAAACTGGTTACAACAGCCAGCAGTACAAAGCAAATATGCCACTAACCCCTATTTTCAGACAATAAAAGACAAGCACCTCGAGCTACATCAAGCGCTGGCGACAGGCAGCGCGCCAGCCGAGGTAACACAACTTGGCCTAGCGCTACAACAAGCCTTGCTAAGCACTTTGTTTAAGCAACCCATTAGCTGGCATAGCTAAACACTTAACCTTTCCCACAGCGCAGCACCCCATACCAAAGCCACGATCACCAAGGCCACAAACACCGCCGCCGAGCCCATATCTTTGGCGCGCCCCGATAGCTCATGCCGCTCTAGGCCTACCCTATCGGTTAAGGATTCAATAGCCGAGTTTAGCAATTCCACCACCAGCACCAAGCCCCATACGGCCATCAGTAAGGCAAACTGGCTAACGGAACTGGCGAGCCAAAGCGCGCAAGGTATGGCTAACACCGTTAGCGTGGCTTCTTGCCGAAAAGCCGACTCAAACTTCCAGCTAGCGGCAAAGCCTTGCATAGAACAACGTGCGGCTTTGAAAATTCGGCCAAGGCCAGTACCATTAGGTTTTTGCATAAGCCATCCTTAACGATGCTAAAAAACGAGGTGAAAGAAACGAGGCGAAAACGTACTGCTACCTCAAACCGGCTTAGAAATAACCGCAGTTACCGCGCCAAACACTGCCATGCTGCTGCACAACAGTGTTTGCTGGCGAAGAATGTCACTCAGTGTAAAGCAACATTATTGCAAAGGTATGTTAAGCCACACCATATTGTGCACGATAGGCTTTTACCGCATCTAAGTGCTCGGCCAGTTCTGGCTTATCCGCCAAATAGCTAATTAAATCTGGCAGGCTGATAATCGAAATTACCTTAGTGTTAAAATCGCGCTCAACTTCTTGAATCGCCGATAATTCACCCTGACCGCGCTCTTGCCGATCCAGCGCGATTAACACGCCGGTTAATTCCGCACCTTGCGCCTGAATTAACTGCATTGATTCGCGAATAGCCGTGCCGGCAGTGATCACATCATCCACAAGCATAATGCGGCCTTTTAGTGGTGCGCCTACTAAGTTACCGCCTTCGCCATGGGTTTTGGCTTCTTTACGGTTAAAGCAGTACGGCACATCACGATTATGATGATCGGCCAAAGCCACCGCAGTAGTGGTAGCAATAGGAATACCTTTATAAGCAGGGCCAAATAGCACATCAAACTCCAGGCCGCTATCTTGCAGTGCTGCAGCATAAAAACGGCCTAACTTGGCTAAATCACTACCGGTATTAAACAAGCCAGCATTAAAAAAATACGGGCTGGTGCGGCCCGATTTTAGTGTAAAGCTGCCAAACTTTAACACCTGGCGCGACAGCGCAAACTCAATAAATTCACGTTGAAAAGCTTTCATCTTTACTCCTTACCCAACACCTGTTTTTGCGCTTTAACAATATCTGTAATAGCCGCACTGCCTAGCGCCAGCATTTGCTGCATTTCATCAAAACTAAAGGGCGCTTCTTCGGCTGTGCCCTGAATTTCAATAATCTTGCCAGTTTCCGTCATCACCAGGTTCATATCGGTTTCAGCCGCAGAGTCTTCAGCGTAATCTAAATCGGCCACCGCATTCCCTTGGTACATGCCCACCGAAACAGCCGCCACCATATACTTGAGTGGGTTAGCTTTTAATAATCCTTTAGCCTGCATATGGCTAAAGGCATCCACTAAGGCCACGCAGGCGCCGGTAATAGAGGCAGTACGGGTGCCGCCGTCGGCCTGAATAACATCGCAGTCAATCGTTATGGTATTTTCACCCAAGAGTTTTAAATCTACTGCGGTACGTAAGGCGCGGCCGATCAAACGTTGGATCTCCATAGTACGACCACCCTGTTTACCGCGAGCGGCTTCGCGATCATTACGGCTATGCGTTGCGCGTGGCAACATGCCATATTCAGCCGTGATCCAGCCCTGGCCTTTGCCTTTTAAAAAACGCGGTACACCTTCTACCACACTGGCCGTACAAATAACTTTGGTATTGCCAAACTCGACCAATACCGAGCCTTCGGCGTGGGCAGTAAAATTGCGGGTAAAAGAAAGAGGACGGATCTGACTGGCGATTCTGCCGCTTGGACGCATAAAGCTACTCCTGACTAATAAATTAACGGCTATTATAGAAGCTATAGCCGCTTAGGGCTATCCATTCGCCAAAATCAGCCAAATTACTAAAAAGTCAGGTATACTCCAAAAACTGTTTTTATCGTTAGTTGTTTGGAAGCCCAGTATGATTCATAGCATGACCGCCTTTGCCCGCCACGAAACCAAAGCCAGCTGGGGCACTGCCCAGTGGGAAATTCGCTCAGTTAACCAGCGTTACTTAGAATCCTATTTTCGGCTACCTGAACAATTTCGTGGTTTAGAAAGCCTGCTGCGCGACAAACTGCGCAATAGCCTGCAACGCGGCAAAATTGAAGTAAATTTACGCTATCAGGCTAATCAGGCTGCTGGCGAGCTAACACTAAACGAAGTGTTTGCCGAGCAATTACTGCACAAAGCCCAACAACTGCTGCAAAAAGCGCCGCAAGCCACGTTAAATATTGCCGACATTCTGCGCTGGCCGGGTGTAATGGAAACGCCAAGCGAAGACTTAGACGCGCTGCAAGGCGAATTACTGGCCGGTTTTGATGCCGCCTTACAAGACTTTTTAGCCGGCCGTGGCCGCGAAGGTGTAGCCATTGAAGAAATGATTCAACAGCGCCTTACCGCCATTGGCGAGCGCGTCGCTTTTGTGCGGGAACATTTACCACAAGCTATGCAGTGGCAACGTGATCGTATCACCAACCGCTTAAATGAAATTAAAGCCGACCTAGACCAAGGCCGCCTTGAGCAAGAAATGGCGTTTTTAGCGTCCAAATCCGACGTTGCCGAAGAGCTAGACCGCCTCGACGCCCATA
>CAZNXI010000193.1:0-5027 GCA_964577005.1 uncultured Rheinheimera sp. | reverse complement strand
CATGATACAATCTACTCACATAGTGAGGTGAATAGCAAGTATATTCACCTCAGTAATCGTAAGTGGGGCTGGTGATTAATTAACGCCACATATTAACCAGATGAATTCAGCTTAATTTGGCACGTCACCAAAGTATGATGGATAATGAATACTCAGTAATTTAATTGACATAATTTTTACTCTTTGCCACGAGTGACAGGAGATATCAGATGACAATACAAGACAGATTAATAGCCAGAGTAAAAAACACTGAGCATTCTGTTTTTATGCGCTCTGACTTTGCTGATATCGCCGATTATGCTCAGGTAGGTCGGGGGTTAAGAAATCTGGTTAAGGCGGGTTTGCTAATGAAAATTGGCCACGGTCTGTATGTTCGTACTAGGATAAATCGTATTAACGGAAAGTTGATGCCTGATAACAACCGAGGTGCATTAGGTGTTCTTCTTGAGGCGCTAAAGAGATTAGGTATCGAATATCAGTTTGATGAGGTATCACAAAAATACTATGACGGAAAAAGTACACAGGTACCCGCAAACCCCATCGTCATGCCAAAGAATCCGCGCGTTAGTCGCAAAATCGCGATAGGGAGATGCGTGCTCGCAAATCATCAACAACCTGATACCCACAAATTAGCACAAAGCCAGACAAATCCCTCCAAGCAAGATGAGCAATTAAAAGAGCAGCGATTACAAGCGCTTGAAGAGCTGTCACGACTCGATCAAGAGTTAGGTTTGATTACCAATGAGCCTCCGCCTAAATTCATACCCAATATGGAAAATTATCAGGTCAGCCTTAGCTATGAGGGGCTGTCTTTGAAAAACAGCAGCGAGAAAAAATCTATTGCAGACTTAAAGCGGAAATATAAGCGGTAGGCCTTCATTAAACTCTTTTCAATTTATTTTCGAGTTGAATAGGAGAAGCACAGACATAACTCAAGCAAGAGAAAAATGGTGGGTAAAACAACAAACCTACCAACAACTTAAAACTCAAATAACTGATTTAAAACAAAAATAAATTTACAATCTACAAGTAGATCCAGAATTTTGAATTGTTTCTGGTGTAGAACGTTACCAGAACTTTAAAGGGCGCTTTCTACCTGAATGCTGTTCCAAGAAGTAATGGGAAATCGAAAATCTAGGTATACCAAGAATGAACAATCCGGAATTTCGGGATTGTTCATTATCTGTTAACTAGGCCGTTATCCAGTTTTGGTTAGTTAGTACTTGCTCTGCAATAGCAATTTGCCTTTCGGTAAACATCTGTTTTCGCGCATTCCATGAGTACACCTTTTCGACAAGTTCTTTGGTGCCTTGTACATGCTCGTGTTTACTTAACCAATGAACCGTAGCCAAGAGTTCCAAGCCTCGTGGCGACTCAAAACCTTCAACCAACTGCGATACCTTCTCAAATCGTCTTCGAGTATCAGGGTGCTGAGTAAGAAATACTTGCGCCTCTTCTATAGCGCCAGGCACCAGCTGTAACTCTTTTTCAGGCGCATCGCCACCGTCGGCATAGCCTGATATAAAGTGCCCTTCAATAGCATTCAACACGTGACGCAAATTTTGTGCATAAGGGCCATAATGCGCTTTTTCGTATTTTAAGCGTAATGGCTCGCCGGCCTCTTGCATAAAATACAAAAGCTTATGAACTTCTAATAGTGAAACGGTTGGGTCAAGTAAGCCTTTTAAATAGCGTTGCACAAGCTCGATTAATACAGCTCTACCTGCCGTCATATTGGGCTCTGATGGGTGTTTTACTATTTTTTCGCTGTGCGGCGCACCGACAGGCTCGAAGAGTAAAACGTCGACATCACCAAGAGGCTGCATTGCCTCTTCAATTTTTTTACGCACAACAGCCCAGTCTAAACCACCCAAACCAGCACCTAGCGGTGGGATAGCAATAGACTTAATTCCTAGCCGTTTAATATCACTAACCAGTGCTACAAGACCAGACTCAATATCTTCAATACGACTGGCAGCACGCCAATGGCGTTTTGTTGGGAAGTTAATGATAAAACGAGGATTTGCTAATTGGCCTGTTTCAAAAATAAACATTTTTCCAGGCTTTACGTCTTGGTTTTTACAAGCAAATGCATAAGCATTGAAATTAGCTGGCCAGGCTTTCTTAAATTGCAGTGCTATGCCACGCCCCATCACACCAACACAATTAACGGTATTAATAATTGCTTCTGCATCAGCGCGTAAAATATCACCATGAGTAATTCTAATCATATTTACGGCCTCCTCAGTAATACCAGTTAGCATTAATTGTAAGTGTGGGTTTAAATTCAACCATTAGCCCTTCCTCTGTCTGAATAGTTGTCACTATATTTGCATTTACCCCACTGCTAACTTCGCCGCTTGCTGCCACATAAAGTCTGGCATAGGCTCTTTTAGCCGCCAGGTGATATTCATCGGTTGTGAGCCGGTATGCGAGACATAGGCTACTTCACCAAAATTCACAAATGCCATGGTGCGGCCATACTCATCACTGCTTTGTTCGCGCACAAATAAGAAAATTCGTTTTCCCAGTTTTTGCTGCTGAATATACTCTAAGCCACGACCACGATCGGGTCTGGCACTATTTTGCGACTGCCAATGAAACAGATTTTCATTGATGGCGTAGTCGTGATACATAGTGGTTGGTGAGAAGTGCTTTTCGTTTTTATCTAAGGTGACAAATAGCAGCTCGATATTTTGTTCTCTCAGCACTAATACGCCTTCGCGCGCAGGGGCTTGTTTTTCAAACGTAGTTGAACCAAACGCCACCAGAATTTGTTCGCGCGCATAACGGGCATGGAGCCTTAATGGTACTTCAGGTAAATTCTCCATACTCAGTTGCTGGTGTTTAGTTTGCGCTAATTGCTGGGTCAGCACATCGAGCAATTCCGCCTTAACACCCAGTGTATTCAACTTAGCCAGGCTCTGAGCTAACGAGTCAAAGCCAGATTCTGCACCCGTTTTTTGCCAAAAATCATAATGGCACATTAAGGCATAACGCGAAGCGTTAGCCGTAATAGCAAAATTATTTAGGCAAAGCTGTTTTAGAAAACTTAGGTAATGATGGTCATCACAGGTCAGAATTCGGTTAAAAATGGCTCTTTTGCCCATGTGAAACCAATTGTCATGGCTTTGATCAATAACAGGGTTTGGCTCTTGAACCGCATACTGTGTTTTATGCACCAATTCCGCCCAACAGCCACGCTTATACAGCTCATGCAAGTTAATAAAAGGGTGCTGACTTAAAAAATTACTGAGTGTTAACGGCAAAGTGGAATGCTGCGGGTACTGCCGGATAAGTGCTAGTAAGCGATTTAACGTCAGCGTAGCTTGGCGAATATTACTCAGCACCATTTCTTGCGTGCGTTTACTTAACTCAATACGACAGCCTAGCGGTGCGTGCGGAAAACCTTGTTTGATTTCGTCGCTAATGGCGCGGTTTGTTCGGCCAATTAAGGCTCGAAACTTATGCGCAAAGTCATATTCGGGGCGCGAGTTGCCAACAAAATCCAGTACAGTACAACATTGTTTGCCATCAGCTAACCGCAAGCCTCGCCCTAATTGCTGCAGGAAAATCGTTAAGCTCTCTGTTGGCCGTAAAAACAATAACGTATCTACTTCAGGGATATCGACACCCTCGTTAAAAATATCCACAACACATAGCACATTAATTTGCCCTGAGCGAATGGCCTGCTGTTTTAGCTGTCGATCCTGGCTGTTATCACTGGTCAGCACATCGGCCTTAATCCCTTTCAGCAAGAATTGCTGTGCCATATAGGCTGCATGATCTTTACTGACGCAAAAAGCTAGTGCTTTCATCTGGTTAAGATCAGTAATTATTTCCTGCATACTCAGCAAAATCTTGTTCACCCGAACCTGGTTGTGAGTATAAAGATTAGTTAACTGCGCAATATCATAGCGCCCGCGCGCCCATGGGATGCTGCGTAAATCGGTATCATCATCAATACCAAAATACTGAAACGGACATAGATGGCGCCGATTAATCGCTTCGGGCAAACGAGTTTCCGCCGCAATCACACCACCAAAATCCGCTAAAATATCGCCACCGTCATGCCGCTCCGGGGTGGCCGTTAAACCCAACAAAATGGTGGGGTTAAAATAGTCTAAAACCGCACGGTAACTTTGCGCGGTGATATGGTGTACTTCATCGATCACAATATAGTCGTAATAATCAGCGCTAAGATTCAGTTGGCTTAGCTGATTATTTAAAGTTTGAATAGACACAAATAATTGCCGGTAATGCGCTGGCGAATGGTTACCTACCCAAAGCTCACCAAAACTGCTGTTGCGTAATACGCCACGGTAAGCCGCTCTGGCTTGCAGCAAAATCTCTTCCCGATGTGCCACAAACAAAAAATGCGCTTGCGGTTTAGTTTTAACAAAACGCGCAAAATCAAAGACAGAAATCAGCGTTTTACCTGTTCCTGTTGCGGCCACGACTAAGTTTTTATAACGCTGATGCACGCTGCGCGCTACCGCTAGCTGTTCTAAAATCTCGCGTTGATGGGCAAAGGGCGTAACATCAAAAAAATGTGTTGGCTCACTTTCGCCGCTGCCTCGCTGTTTTTGTAATGCTGTTTTCAGCTTTTCCCTGCAAACAGCGTCACCACTAAAGTACTCAAAATCGTTAGACGCCCAATAGGTTTCAAAGGTACTCAACGATTTGTTGATAATATGCGGAATTTCTTGCGAAGTGATTTTCAAATTCCATTCTAAGCCACTGGTTAAGGCCGAATGCGACAGATTAGATGAGCCGATATAGCCCGTGTGATAACCGGTATTGCGCAAGAATAAATAACTCTTAGCGTGTAAGCGCTCGCGCTCGGTATTGTAACTGAGCTTTACTTCGGTATTGGGCAAGCTAGTTAAGTACTCAACTGCTTTAGCATCGGTCGCGCCCATGTAAGAAGTGGTAATAATTTTTAACTCGCGGCCGCTGGCAGTAAAGGCTTCCAGCTCTTTTCGAAAAATCCGAATCCCTGCCCACTTGATAAAAGAGACTAACCA
>CAZNXI010000192.1:2760-5096 GCA_964577005.1 uncultured Rheinheimera sp. | reverse complement strand
GCCTGCATTATACGATGCATCACAGACTGTGCAAGTGCTTTATGACGCTTTTACTGCCGCACAAGTGTGAATGATTAAATTTGCGACAATTTTATCGTAACCCTTAAGCCTGCCTGCTGGTTTTCCAACATGAGCTCGCCACCATGCGCTTCAATAATATCGCGGCATAAGGTTAAGCCAATGCCGGAGCCGGATGCTTTGGTGGTGTAAAAAGGCAGCAAAGCTTGCTGCATAATATCGGCGGCAATGCCGCCACCCTGATCTTGCAGGCAGAGTGTCAATAACGTTGGGCTTTCGCTAAAACTTAGCGTTATCTGCTCGGGTGGGCAGCCGGTTTCATGGGCATTTTTTAATAGGTTTAACAGCAGCTGACTAAGCTGGCTCTGATCAGCGTGCCAAATTCTTTTTGGCAACTCACCGACTAATTCAAACTCGTACTGATCTTGCAGTTGATTAATCAGCTGCGGCCAATTTACCGCCCCCAACACGGGTGCTGGCAATTTCGCAAAACGAATATAATCTTGTAAAAATTGGTTAAGCGCCTGACAGCGTTCGCTGATGGTATTAAAAATTGCAGATAACTCAGCTTGTTGCTGCCGCCCGGCTAACACTTGCCCCGAGTAAGCTAAAGAGGAGAGCGGCGCCAGCGTATTATTTAATTCGTGGCTAATTACCCTGAGTAAGGTTTTCCAGGCATTGAGCTCTTCTCGTGCCAATTCACGGCTAAGCGGTTTCAGCAAATATAAATGATGTAGCTGATTATGGAGCTGAAACTGACTGATAGCTAGATGCCAAACCGCTGCCTGCTTGCCGGTAAGTCGCACCAGCCCAGCCTGGTTAAGTTGAATCGCCTCGGCTAACTCGGGTAAAGCTTGGGTATAACGCTGTAAATCGCTGCCGTTAAAATCTTTACCATGATTCAGCAGCTGTCGGGCGGGTGGATTGGTCATTAGTACCCGCCCCGCAGCATTGGTCAGAATAAGGGCGCCGGGGTTGGCCTGTACTAAGGTATCCAGCAAGAGTTCCCGCTGATATAAACTACTACGTTGTAGCCTAAGCTCAGCGGTCATTTGCTGTAATTGCGCCGCCAACGGGGCTAAAACCCTAATCTGTTGCTGATTGGCACTGGTATTAAAGCTGCCATCTTGCAGGTTTTGCGCATGTAAATTGAGCGCCGCTATTTCTCGCTGTAGCGGGCGTAACTGCCAGGACAAAACTAAGCCAACTAATAGTAAAACCAGCCACAACATGCTGACAGCCAATATTGCTATGGCGCTATTCCCCGCAGTATCAGCCGCAAGCGCACTCGGTTTAAGCCACTCTAGACCAAGAAACAGCATAGGGCTAAGTAATAGCCCCAGTAGCACCACACTTAGCCATACCCGTGGCAGCGGTGCCTGCCAGTATAGCCGGCATTGCTGGAGCCAGCGGCGTCCAGCGCTCTCTTGTGTTTCTTGCAAAGCGTTACTGCTGTTGCTAATTGTCATAGGCTGCTATTAATAAGTCCTTACTTTAAAAATGAGCATAATTAAATGACTGGATCATTGGCTTAGGCCGCTAAGGCAAAGTAATACCATAATACTCCAGCCGACGATAAAACGCCTGCCGGCTAATCCCCAACTGCTTAGCGGCACGCGAGACAATACCACCCGCCTGCGCTAAGGCAGCTTCTAAACTGACTTTATCAATATCATCTAAAGCCCGTTTTGCCGATGCTAAATTTTGCGGTAATCCCAAGTCCACAGCCGTGATCTGGCTACCACTGGCTAATAAACTGGCACGCTGACAGACATTTTGTAGCTCGCGCACATTGCCCGGCCAGGCATAGTCTAAAAGCGCTTGCTCGGCATCGGCACTTAACGGCTTCGCCTGCTGCAAAAAATGCCGGGCTAACGGCAGAATATCCTCAACCCGTTCATTTAAGGCGGGCAAGCCCAGCTCCACCACATTTAGCCGATAATACAGATCTTGTCGAAATTGCCCCTGGCTAATGGCTTTGGGTAAATCGCTATTGGTGGCGCTAATCACCCGCACATCGACTTTACGGGTTTGGCTAGAGCCTAAACGCTCAAATTCACCGCTTTGTAATACCCTTAGCAATTTGATTTGACCGGCTAAGGGTAAATTACCAATTTCATCTAAAAATAAGGTGCCGCCATCAGCCGCTTCAAAGCGGCCAATGCGCGCTTTGGTTAAGCCACTGTAAGCGCCAGCCTCTGCGCCAAATAGCTCAGCTTCCATTAACTCTGCCGGTAAAGCACCCATATTCACTTTAATCAGCGGTTTAGTGCTGCGGCTGGAATTGGCATGCAGTACATTTGCAATGCCCTCTTTGC
>CAZNXI010000192.1:0-2750 GCA_964577005.1 uncultured Rheinheimera sp. | reverse complement strand
CCGGCACCGTTCGGGCCACTAATTAGCACCGCCGCCTGCGCCGGTGCTAATTGCAATGCCATCTGCAGCAATTGCTGCATTTTACTGCTGGCAAAGACTAAACCACAGAGATCTTTCCCCGCAAAAGCCGCCTGTTGTTGCTGTAACTGCTGCTGTTGCTGCTGGGCTAATTGCGCCAGCTTTAAGGCATTGGCGACTGTCAGTAATAAACGCTGATCATCCCAGGGCTTGGCAATATAATCGACCGCACCGGCTTTAATCAGCTCTACCACCATATTAAGCTGTGTCCAGGAGGTCATCAGAATAATGGGCAAGACCGGGTAGTGCTGGCGAATTTGATAAAACAAGGATTTCCCTTGCTCACCATCAATAGCACCGGTGACAAAATTCATATCTTGCAGCACTAAGTCGGGCTTTGCATTCGCCAATAAAGCCAGCGCAGTTACTGGCGAATCTGCGCAGAATACCTGATAACCGTGTAAAGCAAACAAGGTTTGCAGCGCAGCACAAATAGCCGGGTTATCATCAATAACCAGAATTTTTAGCATAGTTTATAAGGTCTTAGTTGCGGTTGCCGGTGAAACCCGGGTAGCTAAACGAGCAGGATACCATGTGGCGATACTCACACAAAGTAGCAACAACAGTAAACTTACCAGCAACAAAGACCAGGGTAATGCCGGCATACTCAGCACCTTTGCCAGCTGTTGCTGCAAGGCTAGCGCCAATACCATGCCCACACAGGCACCGGTTAGGGTAGTGAGCCAGCTTTCGCTTAATACTTCGAGCATGATGCGCGGCCGGCTGGCCCCCAGGGCTCTTTTAATGCCAATTTCTTTTTGCTGCTGTACGCCATGAAATAGCGCATGACTATAAGCAGAGATCATTGCTACCAACAGCATTAAACCGCTAAGTACTGCAAACAAGGTGGCAAGGCCGGTTTCGCTGCGAAACAAAGTCCGGTGCAATTCAGCAAAACTTTGCAAGGTACCAATATCGACCTCAAGTTCAACAGCTTTTAATACTGCAGGTAATTGCTCGCGCACCCGATCAAGCTGGCCTGGTGCGGTTTTTACTACCAACTGATAACCGTAATCAGCATTCGGCATATTCCACGGCAAGTAAATAGCGTAGTTTTGATGATCAACATAACGCTGCGTCAGCACATCGCTAACTACCCCTATTACCCGGCCGGCACTGGTTTGTTGCCCTAACACCTCGCCATCCGCAAACAATTGTTTCGCCAGCTGTTCGCTAATAACGATAACTTCGGTATCAACATCGGTTTCTTCCAGCCAACGGCCTTGTAGCAGCGTTAAATCTAAGGTTTCGCGCATGCTAACGCTACCCAGCTGATAGGGCACCATGCCAATATTGGTGGTATCTTCTTTATCTATCACAAAGATATTGCCGTTCATACCACCAAATAACAGTGGTGTTTGATTCATCCAGCTGGCGGATACCACGCCTGGTACAGCGCGGATAGCGCTTAATTGCCGCGCCATTAAATCCCCAAGCGCCGGCTGGCTGCGTAGCTCTGGCAAGGTGGGTTTAATTGGCACCCTGAGTAAATTGCTTAAGCTTAATCCTGTTGGTTGGTTGGCTAATTGCCTGGCTTGCCAGGCTAATACCGCACTATTGGCAATTAAGGCCAGGGTTAATGCCAGCTGCACCAGCAACAGTGCGGTAATGACTTTACGGCGCAGTAACGACTTAATTAATAATGTAAAACTCATTAGCGCCTCCCTAGGCTTTTAATTGTTGATTAAGCGGGCTATAAGAGGCGCGCCAGGCAGGGTAAAGGGTAACTAAATAGCTCGCGACTAAAGCCACGCCAAACATCAACAGGATTAAGCTTGGTTGCCAGTTATTTAGCGCCGAGGTAGCAGGCAGTAATTGATTAATTAGTAATAACATCAGCACCGCAAACAGCAGCGCCAAGGCAAAGGCCAGCACACCATTAACCAGCACATCGGTCAGCAGCTGCCCTTGCAGCTGTAAGCGGCTTGCCCCTAAAGCACGGCGCAGACTAAATTCAAACTGGCTGGCCATATAGCGGTTTAACGATAAGTGGCTGGCGTTAAATAAACACACCAGTAAAAACAGTACCGATACCACAGCAAAAGCATCTAACTGGCGATTACGAATATCAAAAGCGGACGTTATATCAGACATATTATGCAATAAATTGCCACTAGGTCTGGGATGACGACCTTCGTCTTTTTCGCTAGCTACCAGGTTATCCATAAATTGCCGGTAAGCAGCTTGTTGCGCTGGCGTATCCAACTTGACCCAAAACTGTGCCTGATAAAACTCCCCTTCCCGGCCGTTGACCGCAAAGTTTTCGTTATAATTTCGTGAATCACGCATTTGAGTCATAGTAGTGGATTTAATGCCTAAGTTATAAGCCGTTTCCCAGGGTAAATAGATCTCCTCTACCGGGGTAATGGCTAAACCATTGGTAACATCATACAACTTAGGTAACATTTGCCAATTATCCAGCACGCCGACTATGGTGTAGAGCTCGCCATCTAACAGTAATTGTTGGCCTAACACATCAGTACGGCCAAAAAACTTTAGCGCCGCGTTGTAATGCAGAATCAGCTCCATCCGTGCTTCGTTATCAGCCCAGGTTTGGCCATGCAAAAAAGGCGCATTAAACAGCGTAAAGAAATCACGCTGGGTGACGCGAATGGTCACCGGCGTTGGGCCATGCTGCGTGTTAGGTAAGCGGGCATAGCCGCCACTATGAA
>CAZNXI010000191.1:0-5130 GCA_964577005.1 uncultured Rheinheimera sp. | reverse complement strand
TGAAATTTATAGTGTTCGTGACCCAGTTCCCCGTATGCACGGGGATAAACCGTATTCGCACCGGTGGCCCTTATCATCAACACCCAGTTCCCCGTATGCACGGGGATAAACCGCGCAGACCATTTGGCTTGATTGCTCGATTTGGCAGTTCCCCGTATGCACGGGGATAAACCGGCTGGCGAAACGACAATAATGGCCTCAGAAATCAGTTCCCCGTATGCACGGGGATAAACCGCGAATATATTGCAGGGCAGCTTTGCGTATCAACAGTTCCCCGTATGCACGGGGATAAACCGCCAAATTCCTTTACGCTGCTGGTTATTTGCGTCAGTTCCCCGTATGCACGGGGATAAACCGCAAAACGTAACACTGGTAGGCGGTACAATGACCAGTTCCCCGTATGCACGGGGATAAACCGTCTCCTGTGTCATTTAGTCCTGCTCTAACTAACAGTTCCCCGTATGCACGGGGATAAACCGCTGCTGCCGTAGCTATCGCGGATCTTGTCCATCAGTTCCCCGTATGCACGGGGATAAACCGGCATATTGGTATCGCATGGTTTGCGAGCACTGCAGTTCCCCGTATGCACGGGGATAAACCGCAGGATAGGCCGCTAAGGTACTGCATTTACGCCAGTTCCCCGTATGCACGGGGATAAACCGCATTAACACCGCCAAAGTCGAAGATTTAAAAGCAGTTCCCCGTATGCGCGGGGATAAACCGCGCCCATTTTTCATGCAAGCGCAGGAAGATGTTACCAACAATGCAAAACTGATCCACTTCAACAATTGAAATCTGATCCACTTGTTTTCACTATAGTGCCTTTTCGGGGGCACTTTGATCACAAAAGAAGAACTTATACCACTCCATCTTAAAGTTTGTTCAGTACAGCCCAATCCTTGTAGTACATCTTGATCTCCTGAGCCAAAGCGATTTTACTAAGTATTATCCACAGCGTTTTGTAAATATCTTGATATTGATTAATCACAATTTTTACAGTCTTAAGCGTATATAATTCATATTGATTAATTGAAGAAGAGGCTTTATGTGATGATTAGCGAGCTATTTAAAAGTATTGATGCTAAGGATATTAGTGCGTTTACTGATTTTTTAAATGAGGATGTTATTTTTTGTTTTGGAAATTGGCCGCAAGTTGACGGTAAAGCCAATGTTACTAATGCGGTGAATGCTTTCTTGCAGTCTATTGCTGGTATCGAGCATCAGGTTTTAGCCTATTGGCAGCCTGACGATATGCTTATTTGTCGTGGATTAGTGACTTATACGCGGCACGATAATACCAGCTTAACTGTGCCTTTTGCTAATATGCTTCGGTTACTAGACGGAAAAATTAGTGATTATCGGATTTTTGCTGATATTTCATCATTGTAAGCCATGCTGTAAGGTAATTCTGACGCTATTTTTAAGCTATCAAACGCATAGTTTACTAGATTCGCCGCTGACACTTTAGTATGGTGAAAGTTACTAAGCGCAATGGATATAAAAATGTACTTTACGAAGTTGATCTTTGGATTTTTGGTTGTTTGCTTGTTCAGTTTTTCCACGTTAGGAGTAACAACCCCGTTAGAATATGACGATGTATTTGAAATTGAATTTGTGTCGGATCCGCAGCCTGATAGCAAAGGCGAACAGATTCTGTTTGTTAGAAATTGGATGGATCGGCAAGCCGATCGCCGTCGTTCCATGCTATGGCTTGCTGACAGCAAAGGCCAGTTACAAGCCCTGACTGGAGTTGAACAGAATGCGCATTCCCCCCGTTGGTCACCAGACAATAGCAAGGTTGCTTATATTGCCGGACAACAAATTCATCTGTATTGGTTCAACAGTGGACGCAGTGTGCAATTAAGCCGTCTTACGCAAGCGCCGGCAAATCTAAGTTGGTCACCCGATGGCAAATGGCTGGCTTTTACTATGTTTACACCCATCAATAAGCCTGCACCAGTTACTTTACCTGGCAAGCCTGCAAATGCTGATTGGGCTGCAGCCCCCATTTATATTGATAGCCGCCAATATCGTGCGGATGGTGCCGGCTATTTAGCGGCTGGTTATACCCATATTTATCTGCTGCCAGCAGAGGGAGGGAGTGCCATACAGCTTACGTCAGGCGAATTCAATCATGGTGGTAGTTTAAGCTGGCATCCAGATAGCTCAGCGCTTTTTTTCTCAGCCAATCGCCATGACAACTGGCGCGAGCGTGCAAATAATACCGAGTTATTTCGGTTAGATATACTTAGTCGTCAACTGACGGTCTTAACCGATCGTTACGGTCCGGATAGTCAGCCGCAAGTATCGCCGGATGGTAAAAAAATTGCCTATCTAGGCTATGATGATTGCAAATTGGCGCATCAGGCCATGCGTTTGTATGTCATGGATCTGGATGGTAAAAATAGTAAAAACCTGACAGAGCCTTTAGATCGCAGTATCAATAGTTTTCAGTGGCAAGCCAATAGTAATGGTCTTATTATCTCCTACGATAGTGAAGGTAAAGGTTATCTGGCAGAGCTTAATTTAGCTGGCCGTGTAAAGGTCCTGACCGATGATTTAGGCGGTGTCTCTTACAGCCGACCTTATAGTGGTGGTCAGTTTGCACTGGCGAAAAATGGTTTAATTGCCTACACCCAGGCGAGCACGGTTTACCCAGCTGAGCTGGCAACTTGGCATCGCAGTAAACAACAAACGCTGACGGCTTTCAACCGCGATTTGCTCTTCAAACGGGAAATCGGCAAGGTCGAGGAATTTTGGTACGAATCATCAGTAGACAAGCGCAAGCTGCAGGGCTGGTTAATTTATCCACCGGCTTTTGATGCAAGTAAAAAATATCCGCTAATTTTAGAGATTCATGGTGGCCCCCACACTGCCTATGGGCCTTATTTTGCCATGGAGTTACAGTTGATGGCCGCGAAAGGTTATGTCGTCTTATATACTAACCCGCGCGGCAGTACTAGCTATGGTGAGGATTTTGCCAATCTTATCCATCATAATTATCCAAGCTATGATTTTAATGATTTGATGGATGGCGTTGATCAGGTAATCAGTCGCGGCTTTATTAATGACAAAGAGCTGTTTATTACCGGTGGCAGTGGTGGCGGGGTGCTCACGACTTGGAGTATTGCGCATACCGATCGTTTTGCTGCGGCGGTTGCGGTTAATCCGGTAATTAATTGGTATAGCTTTGTACTTAGTGCGGATATGTACAGCTATTTTAGTCAATACTGGTTTCCTGCACTACCTTGGGAGAATCCAGAGCATTACTTAAAACATTCGCCAATACAGCATGTGGCAAAGGTGAAAACACCAACCTTGTTACTTACAGGGGAAGCAGACTACCGTACGCCAATCTCTGAGACAGAGCAGTATTATCAAGCGTTACAATTATTAGGTATTGATAGCGCTATGGTACGGATCCCTGGTGCATCTCATGCGCTTCATACTCGGCCAAGTAATATGATGGCAAAACCTGCTTATGCTATTTATTGGTTTGAGAAGTATCGACAAACAGGCGCAAATTAAACTTTTTGCTAGCCCGGTACTTACCGGGCTAAACTTTTCTGGTATAAAGTGTTTGTTTTCTATTCACTTGAGTTGGCTCATTATGTTTTTCGCTTTACCTTTTACAAGTTCTTTGTATAATGGCGACTCCAACGCTAGGGGCATAGTTCCAATTGGTAGAACAGCGGTCTCCAAAACCGATGGTTGGGGGTTCGAATCCCTCTGCCCCTGCCACTTCTTGATATGACAATACATTCTCACACTCAAACTTTATTACTCAAGCAGCTTGGCATAATGCCGTTAGCGGCCAAAGCTGAGTTTTTTGCTACTTTAGCCACTACCTGTAATATGCTTAAAAATGAGTCAGCGTCGGCCAGTGCCGAGGTTGTTGCTCACCGCACTGATTTTCAAAGCACTGATGCTGGCAGCGTTATTGATGTAACAACAGAGATTTCTGCACATTCGCGTTATCAGCCGATACCTGCAACTCGCCTAGCAGAGGATATTAATGCTATTCTGCCGCAGACTAGGCTGACGCATTGGCAAATTGATAGCCTGGCCAGCCATAGTCAGATTAGTGAGCAAATATTGATTACGCCACCGCTCGCGCTGCTGCAGCAAACAGCCCTAAAACGCCAGCTTTGGCAATTACTATCTGAGCAGTTTTATGATTGAGCTTCGTGCGCTAGTGTTGGCTGATTTACCCTTGCTAACGGCTATTGAACAAGCTGCCAACCCTTATCCTTGGAGCGAAGGCGTTTTTCGTTCCTGTTTTGGTGGCCAGTATTTTAGTTATGGTCTGTTACAGAATAACGTGCTGCAAGGCTTTTACTTTGGGCAGTTTCTGGGCGTTGAAAGCCAGCTCTTTAATATTTGTGTCGCGCCAACAGCGCAAGGCAAGGGCTTTGGTCAGCAATTACTGAGTCATTATATTGAGCAATGCCTTGAGCGTAACGCACTGGAGGCCTGGCTGGAAGTGCGGGCAGGTAATACGACAGCGATTCAGCTTTACCAGAAACTGGGCTTTATCGAAACCGGCAGACGCGCCAATTACTATGTTGGCCCACAGGGCCGCGAAGATGCTATTCTGATGTGTTTACCATTAGCGTTATAAATGCTAACTAATGCTCGAACAGTCATAAAGGCGCTGTGACCCTGCGCTAGCTGCTGTTATAATAACCCTATTTATGATTGCGCCGGTACCCTTTGCGTACGCGCCCCAATACTCTCGGAACCTATGACAACTCAAGCTTTTAATGCGGAAGTAAATAGCCGCCGTACCTTTGCTATTATCAGTCACCCGGATGCGGGTAAAACCACCATCACCGAAAAAGTGTTACTATTCGGGCACTTAATCCAAAAAGCCGGTACGGTAAAGGGTAAAAAGTCTGGTCAGTATGCTACCTCTGACTGGATGGAAATGGAAAAAGAGCGGGGTATTTCGGTAACTACCTCGGTAATGCAATTTCCCTATAATGATTGCCTAGTCAATTTATTAGATACTCCTGGTCACGAAGACTTCTCGGAAGATACATACCGGACACTTACGGCAGTAGACTCTTGTCTCATGGTCATCGATGGCGCTAAAGGCGTTGAAGATCGCACCATTAAGCTGATGGAAGT